>DATKXE010000140.1:0-15159 GCA_035529195.1 Anaerolineales bacterium | reverse complement strand
AAATCTCTGGCGATCTTAGAAACAGGGCCATCACATCCCGCGCCGGGTCCTAATTCGCCGATCTTGCCTGCGGTAAGTAATGTTATGCCATCTTTTTGAATGAAAAATCGAGTTGGGAGTCTGTCCAGATAAATATCAGCTCCTGGTAAAGGAGTTGGATCGTCTACCGGGCAAGTGACTGCCCCTCCACTAAAGACCATTCCACCGAAATACTCCAATAAGGTTTCAGGGGTTTGCTCGAATCCGAGCGCCTGAGCAAGCCCAATGTTGGTAGAGTCTGCATCTAATAAGCATACGTGGTAGCCCAAGTCTCTGAGCGCCATTGCCAAAAGAACGGCCACAGTGCTTTTTCCAGAACCGCCTTTACCAAGGATTCCAATTCGCTTTCCATTGAGGTTTTTTTCTTCGCCTGAATTTAACATATAAATTTTTCCTTACTGCAATCAACAGACCGGTTCATTTTCTCGAGCCATGCTGATTAAGCGCACACCTGCTTGGTGGACCTGCCGGAAATTAGCTCCTTGACTAATCGCCCTTAGTACTGGTTCAACGTCTGTCACCACCGAGCCACATATCAAATCAACACCATAATCAAATAAAATCGGGCTAAGTGGGGTGCTTGGACCTAACACTATGACGCGTGAATGAGGCGAACAGAGCTTAAGAAGGTTCTCCAACGAATGGTTGATCAAAGTCATGCCCGTGATGGCAACGACATCAGCAGAAGGAATCACATCTTGTGCGGCGGACTTAGGGAGCTCCCATGGGTTTGGATGTAATTCAAGGACGGTCAACTCTCCTACGCGTTCTCTCAACCTGGGGATGAAGGGAAAACGTCCTACCAAAACCACTTTTTTCTCATACCCATGACTCGCGATAACCTGCTCAGCATTTGTATCAACAACACCTTTGGTAGGAGGGGGTAATAATGCATTAATCGCCGCAACTCCCACACTTCTCATAATTGGACTGTCAGATTGGGCAAAATCCGTTAACCCCAAACCAGTTAAAGTTTCAAGCCGTCCAGCATCATGAACATCTGGCTCACTATGATGTTCATGATGCAATCTAGAGGTGGTGGCCAAGCCGCAACGTCTATTGCCTTCGACTTCGGTGACGATCGCTGTCCAATGAAGACCAATGACGACCTGGGAGACATCCCCATCAGGGAGAGTGTTTAACAAATCGCTCAATAAAGCCATTTAACTTTCCTTGGACAGATATAGCTCTTATGATGGAGATCAAAATTTTTATTGTTGTTTTGTTGGTTGGCAGGGTTCCTTTATTCGACAACTCACTTTGAGTAGGTCCTTTTCCTCGACTCGTTGGCTCATGGTCTTCATCCTTCACCAGTGATATGTATTTCCCTTCTCGGTCCCAACCATGAATTTTTTCTATCCGGTGAACATTTAGACTCTTGCATTCAGGGCAAGCCAATTTTGTATCTTTACCGTCTTCCCAGAAAATAATGTTCCAGAAATGCTCGCAATCAAAACACTTGAAATACCTCATGATGATCCACGCACTTAATGCAGTCGCTCAGGGTGATCCTCAATACTTTCATCGATAACAGCTTGCACCGCTTTTTCAATTTCCGGGATGTCAGTAATAATTGGCTGAATTCCCATCTGTTGTAAACCATTGTAGGCTCCCTGGCCCATACCCCGTGCGAGTAGAATCTGGCAGTCATTGATGGTCGCGAACATACGTTGGTGTTTTTCTCCGGAATGCCGACCGAATCCTCTGCCTCTTGGGTCATCCTGGTGTTGGTGTTGCCCTTCTAATCCCTCGCGTTGAAAGTCCTGGTGATTGGCTTTCTCACGGAGTTCTCTGGCGATAATACTTCCTTCTTCGATCGTCAGAACAGAATATTTCATTGCTCTGCCAAAGTGTTGGCTTATTGTTTCATTGTCATCAGTTACTGCTGCGATTTTCATAATTTTTTCCTTTCATATCTTTTGAAGTTTATTTCTTTATATTACTCCGGCTTCTATACAATCTTTATGTACTATTATAATTTACAACTGTCAATATAAGTAGTACAATAAATCATGGTAAACTCGTGACACTACTCACTCAAGGTAGGAGATAGCATAGTGTTGGATCAGAAGACAGAATCGATCGTCGGGCAGCAAATTCGGAAATTGAGAAAGCAGAGGGGGTTGTCTTTAAGGGCGCTTGCTGAAATATGTGGTATGTCAGCCAATGCAATCAGTCTCATCGAGCGAAGTGAAAACTCGCCCAATGTTTCCTCTTTACACCAGATGGCAATTGCGCTGAATGTGCCTATCACAGATTTCTTCTATCAAGAAAATGAACCGACTACCTTATATGTAAAAAGAGATCACGGGGTGCGTTACACAAATAACGGTGTAGAACTTGAAAGTTTGGGGATTGGCCTTCCAAATCAACAGCTAGAACCCTTTAGGCTCATGATCGAACCGGGTTCCGGGTCTGCGAAAGACCCCATTACACATCCAGGTCATGAATTTGTTTATTGTCTTGAAGGGGAGATAGATTATTACGTAGATGAACAGAACTATCATTTAGGTGTTGGTGATAGCCTGTTGCTCGAGGCCTCTATCCCCCATAGTTGGCATAATGCCTCAAGAAAGCCAACAATCATCTTGTTAATCTTCCAGGCAACGCTGAGCAATCACCTAGCACGGCAGAGCCATTTGGATGTGTAAGAATGACGATTAGAGTAATATTATTTATTGATTTTCCTTGAGTATTTCTAATGGAAAAACTTCCAACGACCTCATACCTGATAAAATAAATTCTTGAGAATGTCTCAGTCAACTACATTTCACAGATCAGTATCAAATAATGGAAAACACCATGCCAAAATCAAAACGCGAGTTTCTGAAAGTCGATGAATGGGCTCAATTTGACCAGATCGCCAGCGATCAACAAAAAGGACTGCCACGCCCGGATATCCAGAAACCCATCCCCCCAGGCGCGCAGTTGGTCGACCTGATCCCGCCTGACCAGTTCACCGTGGGTCAAGCGCCAGTAATTGATGTCATCCGTGACCGCATCAGCCACCGAGAATTCACCACCGAAACCATCACCCTCGAAGAGCTTTCTTTCCTGCTGTGGGCTACACAGGGCGTCCGCGACAAAGTCACTGAAGACGGAATTACTTACATCATGCGCAACGTCCCTTCTGGCGGCAACCGTCATCCGGTAGAAACTTACCTGAGCATTCATCATGTTGAAGGGATCCAACCAGGGCTGTACCGCTACTTACCCATAGATCACATGCTGGTCCAGGAAAAGCTCGACAAGACTCTGCCAGAGCAGGTCAATCAAGGAAGCCTTAACCAGAACAGCCGCACAGTTGAAGAGCCTTATTACTTTATCAAAGAAGCTGCAGTGGTCTTCATCTGGACTGCGATCCCCTATCGTTCGGAGTGGCGCTATCACAAAGCTGCGGCTAAGTTGATCGCTTTAGATGCTGGACATATCTGTCAAAACCTTTATATCGCTGCGGGTGCGATTGGTGCTGGCACATGCTCAGTCGGAGCTTTTGACCAAACAAAAATGAATGATTTGTTGGATGTGGACGGGGAAGAAGAATTTGTGCTTTATATGGCCCCTGTTGGGAAAGTGAGCAGCAGTTTTGGCATATAGCGTTAAATCATTAACAAATAAACGAGGAAATAATTTTAACAATCAACAA
Organism: Anaerolineales bacterium; assembly: GCA_035529195.1. GTDB lineage: Bacteria > Chloroflexota > Anaerolineae > Anaerolineales > UBA4823 > PFL25. The sequence goes on along the minus strand of DATKXE010000140.1, from coordinate 11,474 downwards.
CCCAGTACACGAATCTTTGTGGAAGTGAGATTGAAGAGATCGCTCGTCGATATAAACTGAAAATAACCGCTTCTGAACTGGACTGCACCCTATAAGAAAGACACATCAAAGAAAGCCCCCCGTTTCAACAATGGTGACAAAATATTCCAGCTGATGAATTCCATGGTGTCCTGCTGTTGATATAGGTGTAAACTATAGAGAGTATAGGGAATTAATATTTTATGACTATAAAATAATTCCGTTCATTTAATATATAGTGTCTATTTGGAAATATATGATCAAATTTAAGGAGAACTAAGATGGCAAAGAAAAAGCAACAAACCACTGCACACGGACAGCCGATCGGTGATAACCAGAATTCGCTGACTGTCGGGCCGCGCGGCCCACTCTTGATGCAGGATTATCAACTGCTGGAAAAAATGGCGACCTTCAATCGCGAGCGGGTCCCTGAGCGGGTTGTGCACGCCAAAGGATCGGGTGCTTTTGGCACGTTCACGGTCACCAAGGATATAACCAAATACTCCAAGGCCAAGATTTTCTCGCAGGTCGGCAAGCAAACCGAATGTCTGCTGCGTTTCTCCACAGTTGCTGGCGAGCGCGGCGCTGCCGATGCTGAACGAGACGTACGCGGCTTTGCGGTCAAGTTCTACACTGAAGATGGCAACTGGGATATGGTCGGCAACAACACGCCGGTCTTCTTCATCCGCGATCCCTACAAATTCAGTGATTTCATCCACACCCAGAAACGCGATCCCAAAACAAATCTGCGTTCTAATACCGCCATGTGGGATTTCTGGTCGCTCTCTCCCGAGAGCTTGCACCAGGTCACAATTCTGTTCAGCGACCGCGGTTTGCCGCAGGGCTTTCGTTTCGTCAACGGTTACAGCAGCCATACCTACAGTTTTATTAATGCAGACGAGGAACGCTTCTGGATGAAGCTGCATTTCAAAACTCAGCAGGGTATCAAGACCTGGACCAACGCTGAGGGTGCGGAAGTGATTGGTGCCGACCGGGAAAGCTCACAGCGCGATCTCTTCGAGGCCATCGAAAATGGTGATTTCCCCAAGTGGACAGTTAACGCCCAGATTATGACGGAAGCTGAAGCCGAAACCTATCACATTAATCCGTTCGACTTGACCAAGATTTGGCCGCATTCAGAGTATCCACTAATGGAAATTGGTGTCATGGAGCTGAACCGCAACCCAGAGAATTACCATGCTGAAATCGAGCAAGCTGCCTTCGAACCTTCCAATATCGTTCCTGGGATTGGCTTCTCACCAGATAAGATGCTGCAAGCCCGCATCATGTCTTATGCCGATGCCCATCGATACCGGATCGGTGTAAATTATGCTGCCCTACCGGTCAACCACCCGCACTCAGAAGTCAATACCTACCACCGGGACGGCAAAATGCGTTTTGATGGCAATTTTGGTGGAGCTGTAAATTATGAGCCAAACAGCATGGATGGCCCCGTGGAAGATAAAACATTCCTTGAACCACCGCTCAAGACTTCAGGCGATGCTGATCGCTACGATCACCGCCAAGGGGCAGATGATTACTCTCAGCCGGGCGAATTGTTCCGCCTGATGACCGAAAACCAGAAAGAGCAGCTTTTCAGCAACCTATCCGCAGCGATGGATGGTGTGCCTGAACGAATCTTAGCCCGTCAGCTGGTGCACTTCTTCAAAGCTGACCCCGATTATGGCCGCGGCGCGGCCCAAAAACTGGGCCTGGATCTGGATAAGTACACCGCCTGGGCAGAATTATCCCTATCAGAGCTGTTCGAGGTAACATCAGAAGAGGGTTTCGAGAGATAAATTAATTTCAAGCCTGAAATGCTCGGCGCTTGACCGATCTCTATAACAAACTCAACCAACAAATCACCCGTTCTGGGTGATTTGTTGGTTCTGCTCTGGCGATACAGCCCGGCTATTTATTCAGGCCTCCGGTTGCAGTCCTTTGCTAATTCTAATGGCGATTGGCAGTAGATTGCTCCGTCGTTACCTGGCGATCCTGCAATGTAAATAGTCCACATTTGAAGTTTAGATTACAGCTGTCAAGTTTGGGCTTGACAATCTTCTGTCCCAGGATATACTTAATGGATGTTAAATATTTATAATCATTATCTATTTACTTGTTGAAGGTCGCGTCCCATGTCATCTCAAAACAACTTCCTCGATGCAATGGAGAATTGGGCAAATACCTATTTGTTCCGATCCCTGTCGGATTATTTTGATTATCTGAAAACCACCGGCATTTCGATGCAGCAAGCCTACGTCCTGACATTTATTTACTACCACGGTCCCGGAAAAATATCGGAAATTTGTGAGCATATGATGGTGACCGCAGCTGCAGCCAGTCAAATGGTTGATCGGCTTGAAAAACAAAACTTGGTGGAGAGGACCGCTGAACCTGGAGATCGACGAGTACGCAACGTGGTGCTTTCTGCTGATGGGGAAAGTTATGTGAAACAAAGTATCGCTGCCCGTCAGCAATGGATGAAAGAGATACCGCTTGAATTGAGTGCAGAGCAGCTAGATCAAATCTCAGCCGCGCTGCAACTGCTGACATCAACTTATCGAGAATAAAATTCATTACCCCTTTGTCGTTAGTTGTTTCTTTTTCTCATGGCTTTTTCTGTGCCTGAAAAATTGGAATATCAATGACAAACAGGGTTAAATCAAAGGGCAATTCTAATGGAAAGATATGATGTAGTCTCTGTGGGGGGCGGAATAGCGGGATCAATCGCTGCCCGTTTGGCAGCCGAAAATGGATTGAAGAGTTTGCTTATAGAACGGGCAGAAACACCACGCGACAAACCCTGTTCGGGGATTCAATTCGGGTACTTCGAAAAATTGGTGGGAAGGTCAATTCCAGCGGATGTGCTCTGTGCAAATGAGATTTTCAATATGAATATCGTCACGCCTGACGGTAAAACCTATCAGGGCAAGATGAAGGTCTTAAATTTCTGGCGATCTACCTTTGATCGCTGGTTGAACGATCTGGCCGAAGAAGAGGGAGCAATTTTTCAAGATAAGACCCGCATGGTTGATTTTGAGCAGCAGGATGATGGCTACCAGCTTCGTTTGCAAACCGGGTCTAAAATCAGAGAGGTATATACGCGTTACCTGGTTGCTGCCGATGGGATGTCATCGAAGGTTCGGAAAAATCTAAGACCCGCAGATTTTTTACAAAAAGCCCCTGGAGGTGCAATGAATTATTACTGCACCGGAGAAGGCGATTTAGATGGGCATGCGCTGTATATGGTCAATATCAAAGCTTATGCACCCATCATGTTTGCCTGGATCTACAAGAAGGATGATTTGTGGGTGATTGGCACTGGAGCGGAGCATGATCTCAAGGATTATGCTGACCGGTTTTATGATTATGTCTGCCAGAAGTACAATTTCAAGGGGGAAATCGTTCGCAAAGAGGGGTTTGCTTCCCCGCTGAAATTTGGTGTTTACCTGGGAAAAGGAAACATCCTTCTTTGTGGGGACGCGGCCGGGCTTTTGGATGCCTACCGCGGCGTGGCTATGGATAACGCCGCTCTGAGTGCTCGCTTTGCTGTGCAAGCCATTCTGGATGCAGAAAAGACCGGCACAACAGCTATCTCTCATTACACTCAAAAAATGCTGCCGATGAAGCGTCAAATGGAAGCGAATGAGGTAAAACGTCTGGCCAAATTTGCTTCTGATGAAACCCTGACTGCCAGTTTTGCTCCCAGGCAGGTAATCATGGATGGCGTCAAGATGTTAGCTGCGAATACGGCCAATAAATTCCTGCCTCCTGAAAAAGTAATCACATTGCCTTTTTAGTGCTCACAATACAAAAAAATTATGAATTTACAAAAAAACGATATGCAAGGAAAAGTTTGCTTGGTAACCGGAGCAACAGCCGGAATAGGTCAGGCAACAGCCAAGTTATTAGCACAGCGAGGAGCGACAGTAGTAGGGGTTGGCCGAAACCCAGCAAAAAACGAAATTTCCACCACAATGATCAAGCAAAAGACAGGCAACCCTTCTGTCGAATATTTGCTGGCTGACCTGTCCTCTCAAGAAGAGATTCGTACCTTAGTGCAGCAATTTCAGATTAAATATGATCGCCTTGATGTTCTGATCAACAACGCTGGCGCAACTTTCGGGGAACGCCAAGAAAGCGTGGATGGGATTGAGATGACCTTTGCGCTCAATCACTTGGGATACTTCCTCATGACAAAGTTATTGAGCAATATCCTGGAAGCCAGCGCCCCCTCTCGAGTGATTAACGTGTCATCTAGTTTACATAAGTTAGGCAAAATCAATTTTGATGATATCCCATTCAAAATTGGATATGCACGTTCGAAAGCTTACCGACGCTCAAAGCTGGCTAATATTGCCTTTACCTATGAACTCACCCGTCACTTCTCCAATCAGAAAGTTACGGTTAATGCCATGAATCCTGGTTTGGTGGCGACCAATGTGGGCCAGAGCGCCGGAGGCATCTCGGAAAAAGCCAAGGATCTGGTTGATAAAATTGCAGGATTAACCCCCGAAGAAGGCGCACAAACGATCATTTATCTGGCGACATCACCAGAAGTTATCGGTGTGACTGGCAGATATTTCGTCAAGGAGAAATCGGTTCCTTCTTCAAAAATATCCTACGATTTGGAATTCTGCCGTCGACTCTGGGCTGTTAGTGAGAGCTTGATAACGCTAAATGGACAAAACGGTGATACGTCTGGCTCACCACAAGAGTTGAAATGAAAGAACGCATAAGAATTTCACGAATACGGGGGTGGTTACTCCTCGTTTTCGTAGTTGTTATTGTCGGGGCATTATTGATCGGGCTCCAGTGGGCGACTTTTGCCCGATCACCCCTCCCCGAAGCCTTGGAAGCACTCGAAAGCGATGAACTGGTCCAGGTCACGCATGGGCCCTGGCTGATATTTTCACCAGCCCAAACCACCCCCACGACAGGTTTTATCTTTTACCCCGGCGGGCGGATTGACCCCCGGGGATATGCATCCTTAATGAGAGCTATCGCATCTGAAGGCTATCTTGTTATTGTCCCCAAAATGCCGTTCAACATTGCGGCATTTAGTCCGAATACCGCAAATGAGATCATTGCTGAGAATCCAGATATTGACCTTTGGGTGATCGGCGGTCATTCGGTTGGTGGCACGATGGCTGCGCAGTTTACTGATAAGCATCCAGAAGTCATCGATGGTCTGGCAATTTGGGCCTCTTACCCAGCTGATAATGCGAACCTTTCTGACCTTGATATCCCCGTTATTTCGATTTACGGAAGCCGCGAGGTCAGAGTTAACGATAAAAGCGTGGCAGAACGTAAGCATTTGCTTCCTGAAAATTCCCTTTATATTCGCATTGAAGGTGGCGACCATCACCAATTCGGGTCTTATGAGATCAATGCTGAAGATCATCTTGCAACTACCAGTCGAGTATATCAGCACGAGCAAGTCATCCAGGCAACATTAGAGATTTTACAAATGGTCTCTCAAAATGAGTGATCTTTGACCAGAGGTTTGAGAATGTTGATACTCAGGTTTTGCTCGATGTTACAGTGATATCAATATTGGCGATATTGGGATCCTGGGGAACAAACTTGAAAACAGTTCGCATGCAAACAATGGTCTTTACTGGAGCTGGTTCAAGCTTGGGAGGCTGTTTTACCTGAAAAATATTCAAGCCATTTTCTGAAAACCCATGTTCCAAGGAAATGATCACAAACCAAATCTATAGTAGGAGAATTTTTAATGAAATTAGTCGTTTTTGGCGCCACTGGAAAAACAGGGGTAGAAATTGTAAAACAATCCTTAGCACAAGGGTACGAAGTAACAGCTTTTGTTCGCGATCCTTCGAAGCTGACCCTTGAACATGCTGATTTGAAAATAACCACAGGTGATATTTATGATTTAAAAGCAGTAACGCAGGTAGTTCAAGGACAAGACGCCGTAATCTGCTCTTTGGGCACAAGTGATTTAGGAAAAACCACGGTTCGCTCTGAAGGAACCGCAAATATAATAAAAGCCATGAAAGAAAATCATGTCAATCGTTTAATTGTTGTTTCAGCGATGGGGGTAGCAGAAAGCTGGTCAACGCTATCATTTTTCAACAAATTTTTCTTTACCACCATATTACGTAGTTCTCAGCAAGATCATGAAAAACAGGAGGTTGTGGTGAAAGAGAGCGATCTTGACTGGACAATTCTGCGTCCAAGTGGGCTGACAGATACTCCACAAACAGGAAGCTATTCCTTAGGTGAAAACATTCGCGGAAAAACTTCGCGTATTGCTCGAGCCGATGTTGCTCATGCCATCATTAAAGAAGTACCTGAAAATGCCTTTGTGCACAAAGCCGTAACGATAACAAATTAACTAGAGATCAAATCCTCAACTCTTATGCCCCCCCATCGGAGTGCCTGACCATTCATTGGGGGGTACATACATGAAATGTTTTCACAGAAACTCAAGCAACGAATATAATCAGGCAACTTAAGAGGAAAGCTAAAAAATTTAATAAAGAGCGAGTATGAAAACAACTATCAGCAGAAATCACATGGTGGGAAAAGTTTGCCTGGTTACAGGCGCTACTTCAGGCATCGGAAAAGTCACTGCAGCTGCCCTTGCAGCTCAAGGTGCCGAGGTGATTATCACGGGACGAAATCGACAGAAAACAGAGACTACGGTCAGGCAGATAAAAACTGAGACCGGGAATGAAGCCATCCAATATCTGCTGGCCGATTTTTCCGATCTGGAACAAGTTCGAGACTTAGCATCAACCTTCAATGAACGGAGCTCACGTCTTGATGTACTGGTCAATAATGCAGGCTCATTTTTCAATACCCGACAAAGTACATCATACGGCGTTGAAATGACATTTCTCGTCAATCATTTAGCGCCGTTTTTACTCACGAATTTACTGCTGGAAACCATTCAAGATTGTGCGCCAGCCAGAATCATCAATGTCTCTTCCGATGCCCATAAGTATGGCACCTTGAATTTCGATGATCTGGGATTCAAGCGAGGTTATGCCGGGATGAAGGCCTACGCCAGATCCAAGCTGGCAAACGTTCTCTTTACTTATGAAGCGGTGCGGCGTCTGGGGGAAAGCGGGGTGACAGTAAACGTCCTCCATCCAGGACATGTTGCCACCGATATCTGGAGAACCAATTTTTCAATTATTGGCCCGGCATTAAAGAGGATCATGGGATTGTTTGCTCTCACCCCCGAACAAGGCGCTGATAATTCGATCTATCTGGCATCTTCCCCGGAAGTGGAAGGGGTTACCGGTAAATATTTTGTTATGCGGGAACCTGCCGAATCCTCTCCCGTATCCTATGATCAAGAGATTGCCAGAAAATTGTGGGAAATCAGTGAAAACCTGACATCAATATCTCAATCCGATTCTGGTGTTTACCAGGATCAAATCTCAATACAATCAGGAGTGTAATAATGGATCCATCAGCCAGCATCATCATGGGGGCAGCCTTAGTGTTTTATTCCATTGGCGTGTGGGGGGAACGAATATCCGGTCGATTGAAATGGTGGCATTTTGTTTTCTTTGTCCTGGGGTTGATCTGCGATACCTGGGGGACAAGCATGATGTTTGAAATGGTCGGCGGGATGTCCTTCGACATTCACGGGATCACGGGTGTGATCGCAATTGTGCTCATGTTTATCCACGCAGCCTGGGCTTTGGTTGTGCTGCTCAAAAAAGACGAGAAAGCCATCGTAAATTTCCACAAATTCAGTATCGTGGTTTGGCTCATCTGGTTGATCCCGTATTTCAGCCCGATGTTCTTTAATCTGGCAATGTGATCCAAAGGTTTGCACTTCATGAATCCTATAAGGATAGTAACCATCGCGTTTCTCATCTTAGAAGCCACCAATGTGCTGGCTCTCTATTTTTTTCCTGGTTCAAAATACGCAAACAGTGCAGGTGTTTTCAAAGCCTGGGAAAAATCAAAGGCTGACCCCGAGCTCCATAATTTTGTCAAATACCTGGTCAACTGGGTCGCCGGGACGAAACTTATCTTCATCTTGCTGTTGATCGTTATCTTATTCACAGCAGATGATCAAACTCTGGTCTTTAGCAGCACTGCATTGGTCATCGCAATAGCCTCTTTCTTCTGGAGACTCTTTCCGTTGATTCGCAGGATGGATCGAGATGACCAAATTAATCCCAAGAATTATTCCGCTGTTTTAGGCTGGATGATCTTAGCTTTTATCCTGGCCTTCCTGGCAGCGACAATAATCTCTATAAGTTGATAGAACCCTGATCGATCAAGGAATTCCTCATGCAGAACGAAAGCCATATCCCAAGATTTGTGTCTATCGCTGCCATTGCGCTTGGTTGTCTTGATATATTGCGCGGTTTTATGCACACGATCCTGCTCGATTTCGCAGCAACCAATATTGCCGGTTTCGATTTATCCACCTCATTAGCCGGTGATTTATTACAGCAAATGGGCGCCTTCGGCATCTCCAATTACCTGACAGGCATCATGCTGATCTTAATCGGCTGGAAAGCTCGCCCACTGGCGCTGATCATGTTAGGATTCATTCCAGTTGCCTACGCCATAGGCATTGCAGGAATCAAGGTTAATTCAGCACCATATGCCCCATCACAAGCTGCCTGGGGTGGGACTACGTTTATGCTGGTGTACCTGGCAATATGCTTAATCACGTTTATCGCCGGGGTCTGGACAACCTTGTATCGCAAGAAAAAAGAAGACGTTGCTATTCAAGCGTAAAGCTGATGAGAAGGCATACCAATCAAAAGGAATCTAGCTATGAGCGTAATTGAAGTAAATAACCTGACAAAGTATTACGGAAAAGCACTGGGGATCGAGGATGTGTCATTTCAGGTGGATGAGGGAGAAATATTTGGTTTCATTGGCCCAAATGGGGCCGGGAAATCAACCACGATCCGCTTGTTTCTGTCCCTGATCTATCCCAGCTCTGGCAGCGCCACAATCTTCGGCAAGGATTGCATCGAGTATGGGCCTGAGCTCAGGCAGGATATTGGGTATTTGCCCTCCGAAGTTTTTTACTACGAGCGAATGAAGGTTATTGACCTGCTCAAATATTCGGCCAGCTTTTACCAAAAAGACTGCACAGAGAGGTTGTATGAGTTGGCTGAAATCATGGAACTTGATTTAAAACGCCGGATAGATGATCTTTCTTATGGCAACAAAAAGAAAGTAGGAATTGTGCAAGGGCTTTTACACCAGCCCAAGCTGCTTCTGCTGGATGAACCCACCAGCGGTCTCGACCCGTTGATGCAGCGAAAATTCTTCCAGCTCATCCGGGATGAGAATCAACGCGGCGTGACGGTTTTCTTCTCGTCGCATATCCTGGGTGAAGTGCAAAGAATGTGCAGCAGAGTCGCCATAATTAAAGAAGGCAGCATCATCAATATTCAAGATATTAAGACACTGCAGCAGGATAATTATAAAAAGATCCGAGTTTCAGCAGCGATCCTTGATGAAAAACGATTTGAATTCGATGGCGTGAGCAAGCTTGAGAAAAATAATGGCACAATACGTTTCTTTTACAAAGGCGATATCAATCAGATCATGCGAAAGATCAGTGAAATCGAGGTCTCTGATGTGACGATAGAGGAGCCGACTCTAGAAGAAATTTTCATGCATTATTACGAGTAGGTGATGATAATGAGAATGAACATATACAAGCATGAGTTCAAAATGAACTTGAAATCAGTGATCACCTGGTCGGTAGCGATAGCGGCATTGATATTTATCTTTGTTTCGCTGTTCTCCTCTTTTGCGGAAGATGCAGAGCTTTTAAATGAAGCGCTGTCAAATTTCCCTGAAGAGCTGCTCCTGGCCTTTGGCATGACCGGTATAGACCTCTCAACTATTCTGGGCTTTTTTAGCCTTGCCTTCCTTTTTACCCAGATCTGTCTGGCGATACAGGCCGCGAATTACGGGTTTTCGTTAGTCTCTATCGAGGAAAGAGAACTGACGGCTGATTTCCTGCTGGCCAAGCCGGTTGGACGCACACAGATATTGACCAGCAAATTACTCGCTGCGTTGAGCGGTTTGACCATCACCAATATCGTAGTCTGGATCAGCAGTTTTGCCTTCATCCAGTTATTTAAGGGGGATAGAACGTATGAACCCCGGAATTTGATTCTTTTGCTGCTCAGCATTTTAGTTTTTCAAATGTTTTTCCTCACCGTAGGTCTGGTGATTTCCCTGTTGGTAAAAAGGGTCAGGAGCGTAACGCCGTATGCGATGGCGCTGGCATTTGGGATGTATGTGCTGAGCGCTTTTGGCAGTATGCTTGGCGAGAGCAAATTGGAGAATATAACACCGTTCAAGCACTTCGAGCCGCAATACATCGTCCAAAATGCAGCATATAATTTACCCCTGGTGTCGATCAGCGTCGTGGTGATCGTGATTTCTCTGGTGGGCAGTTACCTGCTGTATTCCAGAAGAAACATCCCTTCCGCAGTGTGAGGAGGCCAAGAGATGAATATATTCTTTAGAGAATTGAAGGCAAACCTGAAATCGCTGCTCATCTGGGGCGGCATCGTGATCCTGTTCGTGGTTGTAGGATTCTCGAAGTTTTCAGCATACGAGGGCAATCCTGAGCTGTTAGCCATATTGGACCAGCTGCCTCCTGCGATGTTATCTGCTTTTAATTTCCAAGCATTTAACCTGACCACGGTTACTGGCTTTTTCGGCGTGATGTTCAGCTACTTTGCGCTGCTCCTATCTATTGCTGCAGCCATGTGGGGCAGCGACATCATTTCGAAGGAAGAGCGTGATAAAACTGTTGAGTTTTCTCTGACCCTTCCGGTTACCCGCAGCAGGGTGGTCACCGCGAAAATATTTGCGGCGCTTGTAAATTGCATTGCCTTGCTCCTGATCACCTGGGGCGCTGCTCTTGTTGGCTCGGCCCAATATCAACCCGACAGCGAATTTTATAACTTTTTAGGCTTGAGCATGCTGGCATTGTTCATCATGCAGTTGATATTCCTAGCGGTGGGCATTTTCTTGGGCTGCGCAATGAAACAGTACAAGCGGGCCAGTTCTGTTGCGGTATCTCTTTTGTTGGGAACCTATTTCATTTCCGTCATTTCTGGGTTGAATGAAAACCTGGAATTTCTCAAATACTTTTCCCCATTCAAATATTTCAATCCTGCAACCCTGCTGCATGAGGCAAAATTTGATCTTACTTTTATATGGTTGTCTGCAGGTATTGTCGCAGTTTTGTTAGTTGGTGCGTATGTATCCTATTCCAGGAGAGACCTGTACATATAGAATTCACCCGAGAAAACCTGTGGCTATGGAAAACAGTTGTCCAACATTGGGCAACTGTTTTTTCATCTGGGATTAGCTGCAAATAAAAGGGTTGCTCTCAACTGTTAATAATGTCGATAAGGTGTAAACTAAATTAAGTAGACTCCTGACAGCTGGGAGACGATCACGCTTCGTATAAACAG
>DATKXE010000139.1:0-3452 GCA_035529195.1 Anaerolineales bacterium | reverse complement strand
ATTTCCCTCCAGGAAGCGAAGTGTCCTGCCGCCAGTTGAGTTGATCCAGGTGGATGGTTTTTTTGTTCAGGATGGGCATCACCGGATTTCGGTCGCCAAAGCACTGGGAGAAGATTATGTGGATGCAGAAGTGATCGATTTGGATTGCTGATTCAAATAATGATAAACGCCGCCTCGGATTATAAATTGAGGCGGCGTTTTCGTAATTAACTCATTCTCGATAAAAATATCTATATACTGATTGTTTATTAAGTCGGGGTCGAAACTTGTACCCCTGGTCTTGATTTAACGAAAATCTTGGTCGAGGTTTAAACCTTCCGGGGGTATCACTCGCTTACCTGTGGAACTCCCTTTAAAGATTTTTGCGAGCTCAAGATTGGGTTCCAAATCCAAAGTACAGTCTCAATTTTCAGGACTATTGTCAATCAGCTAGATGAGTTTCGTAAAATTTGTCAAATCCTGATGTAATACTGATATAAAAATTCCTGAATATTGACCCGGTTTACCACCCGCCATCCCCACATCATAATTTAATGTGCTGTGTACCCATGATCTGCAGATCATCCGGGACAGATTACCAATCAGGAATGCTCAGGTATTCAGGGTTTCTGTTTCCGATCCAGGTCCTGTTGCTCCTTTTGCCTCAATCTCCGTTTTTTTTCCTCTTCTTGCTCCAGGTCCTGTTGCTCCTTTTGCCTCAGTTTCCGTTCCTGTTCCTGTTGCTGCTCCATCTGGGGCTGATCTTCCTGCCGCAGCTTGCGATCCTGTTCTTGTTGCTGCTCCACCTGGGGCTGATCTTCCTGCCGCAGCCTGCGATCCTGTTCTTGTTGCTGCTCAAGTTGTCGCTGTTCCTTTTGTCTTTGAGATCGTTCCTTTTCTTCTTGATGTTCCAATAACTGTAGTTCTTGCTGGCGCAGTTTTCGTTCCTCATCCTGTTGCCGTTCCTCTTCCAGTTTCGATTGTTGATTTTGTTCCATCTTAAATACCTTATTGAATACAAGTTTTGGTTGAATTCACACAGGCTAACTGCTCGCGGTGTGGTTGTTACTCATCCTGTATGCCACGATATACTCGCTAACTCATAACTTTGCATCTCGTTTAATCATCTGTGACATCCATTGTTGGTGTGGGGACGTTGATTCAATCCATCTCCCGTGTACGCAAACTATAGAAAGCAGCTGTCTTTTATTATTAATCAAGATGAGCAAGACAGTCGGAAGTTACACGGCGCTCTGAATATAGGTATTGCTCTCTTGAAGATAAGTTTGAAGGATTGGTCGGATAGATTTTGCATCAACTCCTGAGCTAGCTGACCATTCCCGTATTAAACGATCTTCTAAATTGTTGAGCGCTTGATCCTGGGTCTGGTTGAGTTTTTTCTTCGTTTTCAAAGCGGCCAGGTCACGTATAAGACTGCTGATTGCGAGAAAATCCCCATCGGTCTGGACATCATCAATTCGTTCTTTCCATTTAATGGGATCATTTTCTGAATAATGTGGAGCGCTTCGAAGTATTTCAATTGCCCTTTGAATACGCTCTTGAGATGCCACAAGATGAACGCGAGGGTTATTCAAACTTTTTGTCGAAAACCAATAAATGCCATTATCGGTTTTAACTTTAAAACATTCAACTTCGACCCCATTTAAAGGCTTGAGTTCGATACCTTCAATTTGTCCAACACCATAATTGCGATGAACGACCATATCCCCTAGCGAGTACATATGTATAAATTTTTCCATTGTGACCACCTTTCAATCTTGTCGCGGATTGTGAAAACGAGGCAACTATTATGGACAATTTCAAGTTTGTTGCTGACCAAGGTAGCTGCGGAGTTTGTATTGGATTTCGGGCTGGCGAAGACGACGCATGGCCTGAGCCTCAATTTGCCGGATACGCTCCCGCGAAACACCGATTTTCAATCCTACTTCTTGCAATGTGTGTGTCTCTCCGTTGGATAGACCAAATCGCAGCTTTAATATCTGGACTTCTCTTGGGGGCAGCATCTCAAATATTTGGTCTAGATGTTGGCGCAACAAACTTGAAGTAGTAACTTCATCAGGATCAGGGGAATCTTGATCCTCAAGATAATCCCCCAAAACATTATCACCCTCGACTGAGATCGGTACATCGAGTGATAATGGATATTGAGATACCTTGAACATTTGCTGAATCTTCTCTGATGTTTCACCCATTGCTTCGGCTATTTCATTTACTTCCGGATCTTTCCCCATCTGCTGTCTTAGTTGATGCTGCATACGGAACATCTTGGACAACTGACCACTCATATGAACTGGTAAACGAATCGTGCGGCTCTGATCTGCCAGGGCCCTGGTCACAGCCTGGCGAATCCACCAGGTAGCGTAGGTACTAAACTTATAACCACGTTTATAGTCGAATTTTTTTACTGCCCGCATCAGGCCGATATTGCCTTCCTGGATTAAGTCCAAGAAAGGAACCCCTCGATGTGTGTATTTTTTGGCAATACTGATCACCAAACGCGAATTTGCAGTAATGAGATGTTCAGCGGCAATCCAGCTATCATCAATTGTAAGCAGCAGTTCTTCATATCGTTTTGCTGACTTATCTTTGATAGCTGTTATTTCTTCCCTGGCGAGCAGGCCTCGCTCAATCCGCTTTGCCAAGTCAATCTCTTCCTCGAAGGTGAGTAATGGACGAAGACCTGCTTCGCCAAAATACAGTCCAACCAGATTATCCGGCTCATAATTTAGAAGGAAATTATCTTCTGAATATTTAGATCTGGTGTCAACCACTTCATCATCTTCCCCATCCGCAGGATCTTCGTCAGGGGCATCATGGAGGCTGTCATCATCAACAAATAAGATTCCCGCATCGCGAATGGCAATGAAAATTTGGTCCAGATAGTCAACATCTTGTTCGGCTTCAGGAAATAAGTGTTGAATGTCATTGTAAGTGACATACCCTTGCTTGGTTCCCAGGTCTTTTAGACTCGCAAAAGAATCGGGTGGGTTATCCACATCGAAATCGATGAGCAGTATGTTTTCTGTTAATCCATTCATACCAAGCAACCGTTGAAATTCGTTGATCCGGGTTCAGATTTTCCTGTATCGTTTGGTAAACAGGACGTTATCCGGTCGTAAGGGGACATCTCTACCATTAACACACCACCTAATAAAACCGAAGTAATATTTGCGCATCGTTTCTTGTGGATCTTTGTCTTTAAAGATGCATGTTATGTAATTATTTACCACTCAATGAAACACACCGATAAATTGTTGTTCAGAATGCATGCGTATAGCAAAAAAGGATCTCAAAAAAAATAATGACCTGTACGCACATCCCCGATCTCGTAAATCTATAATCAAGACTCTTTTAGTGAGACTTGCTCAAAGTTGGCCCCCTTCTTTCAATGTTGTCTATTATAACATATCGCCCTCCTTGTGATTGTGGATACAACTCTCGCCATGCATACT
>DATKXE010000138.1:0-3362 GCA_035529195.1 Anaerolineales bacterium | reverse complement strand
CCAGCACTGAGCAGGTCCTGCCAGCGGGTTTGCGATTTTACGAGATCAAATTGTTCTAAAGCTTCGAGATCGGTTTCGCTGATGATTTGACCTTTGAGCAATAAAGTTTGACCTTGAACAAACGATCTTTCAACGGAGGTTACAGATTCGCGCGCATTCTGACGAGCGGTTTCTGTCAACACTTCACTATATAAACTATTTGGAGCTACAAATCCAAATACTAGTTCGGATACAATAGCAGCTTGATCTTCGGGTAAAGAGAGGCTTACCAGGGCTGGAACATTTTCTCGTGCGTCCTCAAGCTGATTTTCCCTGATTGTTGCCCTCATTACTTGTTCCAGGACCACGATAGCTTCCTGCTGGACAGCTTGCCAGCGTGAATCACTTAATTCGAGGATACTTAGAGCGGTTTCTTGATCGAGGTCAATGTCTTCGAGAGCAGCTAAGTCAGCTAATTTTTCTTCGATAGAAGAAAATGAATCTGCACGGACACTCGTAATAAATGCTAAAGTCCCCCGTAGACTTTCCAATTGTTTCCTGGCAATGGATGTATCAGATGGTGAGTAAATGGCGGCAATTGAATTTGAAGCTGCTTCTCTTTGAGCCTCCGTTAAAATATCGCTGTTGTAAGTCAGAGATCGTGGGGCGACAATCTCGCGAGAAGCGACCTCACCTGAACTTATTTGAGAATCGATCTGCGTGGTAATAAATGGAATCATCAAACCAACCAAGATGATTACAAATACCGCCAGCAGCAGGAAAATTAATCCAATATTCCGCCGGCGATTAATTACATCTTGGGCTACAGCTTGATTACTAGCCATTTGTCAGGTCACTCACTCATCAGAACTGCACGAACGGCAGCACTAACTTTAGAACCATCTGCACGCCCTTGGACCTTTGGCATAAGCACCTTCATGACCTTCCCCATATCTTGTGGAGAGGATGCTCCAACCTCTGTGATGGCTTCCATTGCCATGGCATTGATTTCATCATCAGTGAAAGGTTGCGGTGTATATTTTTTTAAGATTTGGATCTCAGATTCAGCTTCCGCGATTAAATCACCACGCCCAGCTTTTTCCGCATCGGAAATCAACTCTCGCAGAGATTTTATCTCTTTTTGGAGAACCGCTAAGACCTCTCCTTCGGAAAGGGGTTCACGTTTATCGACCTCAACCAGCTTAATGGATGCTAATACCATCCTTAAACTACGTTTACTGACCTCATCCCCAGACTTGAAGGCAATTTTGAAGTCGCTTTCTATTTTCTTTTGGGTTTCCATGGGTTTCATTATACCCATTTTCGAGAAAACTGTATTGAAGCCGTAGGTTTGAAGTATTCAACCCATCGGGTAGCGCATCGGTCTACCACCTAGTAAATGTAAATGAAGATGAAATACCGTCTGATTTGCGTCAGGTCCGCTGTTTATGATTAATCGGTAGCCTGATTCAGCTATATCATAAGCCTTTGCTAATTGCCTGGCAACGATGAACATCTGACCAATTAGATCTTCATGATTATTGGTAAGGTGGTCGATCGAGGCGATATGCTCGCGAGGCACGATTAAAATGTGAATAGGTGCTGCTGGGTGGATGTCCAGAAATGCAACAACAAGATCATCCTGGAACACAATAGTGCCGGGTGTATCTCGAGTGATTATGCTACAAAATATGCAAGTTGGATCCATGAATCAGCGACCAAGGGATTAAATTGTTCCAGTTAGACCGTTCTCATCAATACTCGATAATCGAACAGGGGTAATCTGGTTCCAATAATTTTGGGCAGTATTTGCGTGGACGCGCAGATAATTGTCTGTGAGACCGTGCAGGTGCCAGCTATCTGAATCCATCTGCGAGACGCTTTCCCAAAGTACTGGTAACGTATGGTTAAGGAATTTGTGTTGGTAGGTTTGAGCAGATTCACCTAAAACTTCCCGCAGTTTTGCATTCCGTTCTTTTCGGATAGGAAAATCTATCTGATCGGGCATTTTCTCTGCGGAGGTACCTGGTCTCGCGGAATATGTAAAGACGTGGCCACCCGAGAAGGACATCTGCTGGATGAAATCTACAGTATCAAGAAATTCTTGATCGGTTTCCCCAGGAAATCCGGCGATTAAATCAGTTGTAATAGCGATTTCCGGGCAGGCAGCACGGGCAGCTGATACTAAATCCGCAAATTTTTCCGGGGAGGTATTACGAGCCATTCTTCGTAAAACCGTTCTGGAGCCGGATTGAAGGGGTAGGTGGAGATGGCGGCACAACCTGGGATCATCCCAAAGGTTGAAAAAATCTTCATCTAAATCCCATGGTTCGAGAGATGAGATTCTCACCCGAGGAACAGCGGTCTTATCTAGTATCACCTGGATTAAATCAGAAAGGTGTTTTTTGGTCGGAAAGTCCTTACCCCAAGATCCCAGGTGAACGCCGGTCAATACGATTTCTTTCGCGTCATTATTACCATTTTCCTCGCTGTTAACCGCAGCCTGGATATCGGCGAGAATTTCTTCTTGAGATCTGCTTTTACCGTCTCCCCGGGCGATTGTGGTCACACAGAAGGTGCAGTGATTATCGCAACCATCCTGGACTTTAATAAAGGCCCGTGTCCTCAAACGCGCGCCAGGGATTAATTCCCGCGCTACAGGTTCAAGCTCAAATTTCTCAATTGGGATCTGCAGTAAATTTGAAACCAGGTGATCCTTATCCTTATTGTGGACTACTTGGGTTACTCCCGGCATTTTCTCAGCTTGTTCCGGGTTCAAGGTCGTCCAGCAGCCTGTAACCACAACACGCTTTGTTCCGGCCCTGACAGCCTGGCGAATTTTTCCTCTCGAATCAGAATCTGCGGCATTTGTAACCGTGCAGGTGTTGATCACGGCTAAATCTGCTTCATCAGCAGAGGACACAAGTATATGACCCGCGATGCGAAATTGGCGCGCGTAGTTCTCGATTTCACTTTGATTTAGCCGGCAGCCAATTGAGTCAAGATAGATTCTCATTGTTTCTTTCGAACGGAGATAATAAAGGCAAATGGTCAGGGATTAGTTACCGAGAAATTATCGAACAGTACAACGTTTTCTGTATCCATCAATGTTGCAGCTAAAATACCCACATCCCCACTCGTTAAATCAAAATCCTCGACACTGGCCAGCTCTTGACCATTGACAGAAAGTACGAGCTGTTCAGCAATACAATCAACACGCAAATGATTCTTCGACTTTCCTTGCGAGATAATTTCACTGGGCAGCAAGCCCGGGGAATCGAGCATCGCTTGTTCACCAGCGATCACCTTCCCGATTCCGTAGTAGCCATCACTGCTGATAACAAAAAAATAGTAATTTTCCGGGTCAGCTGCTCTGCATACCA
>DATKXE010000137.1:0-2871 GCA_035529195.1 Anaerolineales bacterium | reverse complement strand
GGAGCATTTCACCATCGAAGCTTACTCGATGGCTGCCTATCAAGCTATCATGACCGCAAAGCCATCTGTATTCTGGTTGGGGGCAACTCCAGATGGACGCGATCTGGCAGGTCGCCTTGCAGTCCGCCTGCGAACAGGTCTTAATGCGGACTGCACCAACCTGTATATGAATGCAGAAGAGGGCAGGTTGGTGTGCGAAGTATCAGGATTTGGCGGGGGAGTCCTGGCACTGATCGAAATGGCTGAGCACCGACCGCAGATGGCAACCGTACGACCAGGAGTGTATTCACCGGGATCGCCTGACAGGAATCGAAGCGGGGTACTTATCCCGCTGGAAGTAAATTTGACAGAGGATCTGATCGATACACGCCTGATCGAGCGATCAATTGGCGAACAGGTAGATTTGACTGGGGTCCCGGTCCTGGTGGCAGGTGGGCGCGGTGTCGATGGTGACTTTGAAATGCTGGCACGGTTGGCCGAATTGTTGGGTGGTGATATTGGCGCCACACGCCCCCCGGTTGATGAGGGACATATCGAACGGGAGCGGCAGATCGGTCAAACGGGAGTCATCACCCGCCCTAAAGTTGCCATCTGCTGCGGCATCAGCGGGGCATTCCATTTTGTTGTTGGTATTGAAAAAGCTGACCTGGTGGTGGCGATCAACAGCGACCCGGGTGCACCGATTTTTGATTATGCAGATTACTGTATCGTTGCAGATGTCCACGAGATCCTGCCCGGATTGATCACGGCTCTTTCGCGGGAGCGGGAGGTGACCTTTGGCTGAACTGCACAGCGTGGTCTGTGTTAAGGTGGTTCCCAAACCGGAGGAAATCCGGGTTGATCCCAACACAAATATGCTTGAGCGAAGCAATGTGCGCAGCGAAATCAACCCTCCGGACATGAACGCCATGGAGATGGCTTTTAAATTAAAGGATCGTTATGGGGGACGGATCAGCTTGCTGTCCATGGGACCACCATTCTTCGAAACTAACTTGCGGGTAGCATTGGCGATGGGGGTTGATCAGGTCTATTTGCTCAGCGACCCAGCATTTGCCGGTGCGGACACCCTGGCTACTACCTATACGTTAGCCCAAGGCATTCGCAAGATCGGAGCCGTCGACCTGGTTCTGTGTGGTGAGGAATCCTCGGATGGGGCCACAGGACAGGTGCCTCCGGGTTTGGCTGAATGGTTGAATATCAGCCAACTTACTTTGTTAACCGAGGTAAGTGTCGACATGGCCCAGCACACTGCCAGGGGTCGCAGGGAAAGCAAAGGTGGCTATGAAATCCTTGAAGTGCATTTACCTTGCGTGATCTCGGTCAAGACCGCCTGTAATGAACCGCGCTTCATGGATTACCGTTTGCGGTCCTGGGCGCTTGAAGAAGAACGTTTGACGGTGTGGAATGCCGGGGATTTGGAAGCTGATGTCAACCTGATAGGTCTTTCAGGCTCTCCAACGATAGTGACCGGATTGGCGGAGGCGCCATTTAGAGAACGCAGACGAGAGTTCCTGCGAGGTTCCTCACAGGAGATGGTTGATGATTTGGTGAAGGTACTATTAAAGGAGGTATCAATCTTTTCATGACCAGGAAGGAGGGCAAAGAATGAAAGATGGATCGATAGCTGAACCCATCCCTTGGATAGTTGCGGATCAGCTCTGTATTACCATTCGTGAGGAAGCAGAACAAAATTGGTCCACTGCAGCTGCTAGCTGGTGCTGGAGCTGCCAGAAGGAGACTGGGGGTGATATGAACAAGCGCGGTTTCATGAGGCAGCCCGGCAACCAGGGCTGTTATTTAATCAATGCCCGCTACGCAGAATCAAACGGGCCGTTGAAGAAGTAAGCCCATTTATATACGTTGGAGGATTGTTTCAAATGAGCTGTTTCTTGAACTCTAGCGAATTTTATTGGATTTGGGTTCAAATTTATTGGGGTAATTATTTTTCGTGATATTTTAGGGATAAGCTCCAAATAAACAATTTACCCCCAGAATTTGTATAGATAATGTTCCCCAAGATGACTTTATCTCCAGTATGTCTTAAAATTGATTCGGATAGTATGCTTATGGTCAAAATAGAGCATTAATTTATTTGCTCATCAACCAGTTGGGCGGCACCCTGCATATCAACAATAATTGATAGTGCAAAGAGTAGTCAATGAAATATAAGAGCATCATCGTATCCCGCAGGGGTGGCCCAGAAGTTTTCGAGATAATTGAAAATGATTTAGGTGCACCGTCTCACCAAGAAGCACGAATTAAAATTCTTGCCACACCTGTATCCCTACCCGATGTCCAGGCTCGTTACGGACATACGCCATTTCCACCTAAGACCCCATTTGTGCCTGGTTATGCGATTATTGGCACTGTGGACGCAGTTGGAAAAAATGTCACCGATATTGTTGAGGGCGATAGAGTAGCCGCCTTAATAGCCTATGGTGGATATTCCGAATATATTTTTCTAAAACAGAAACAACTTATCCGTATGCCAATAAATACTGATCCAGCGGATGCAGCCACATTAATTCTAAATTATGTTTTGGCGTATCAAACACTGCATCGCATAGCAAAGGTAAGGACTGGAGACAAAATATTAATCATTGGTGCAAGTGGTGGAATTGGCACAGCATATTTACAACTTGGCAAGTTGGCCAATCTGACAATGTACGGCATTGCATCTAAAAGTAAACACCACATTCTTGCTGAATACGGAGCGACACCGATTGATTATCGTACACAAAATTTCGTTAATGTAATTCGGGAAAAGGAGCCAAATGGCCTTAATGCTGTTTTTGATGGAATGGGCGGAGATTATATTGAACAGGGAGTATTAGTGTTACAGCGTGGGGGCATATTTATAGAGTATGGCAA
>DATKXE010000136.1:0-2765 GCA_035529195.1 Anaerolineales bacterium | reverse complement strand
ATTGTATTCTGGTTGTTGACCAGGAATTGGTTTGTTGGGTTCAATCAATTCCCATTCGACGCGCACCCTTGCCCAATCCGCTCCACTATCTTTCAAAGCATCTGCCAAAGATGAATAGGCACTCTCATCCGGGGCTGATAATTCAGTCTCATTAGTTGACATCTGATGCAGAGCAGCAATTTGTATCGAAAATGGAGATCCCAAATCTGGAACTTGTTCCTCATGGGAGTTAAGTGGAATATACACAGATGTTGAAGATTCAGCTTGTGCTGAAGATTCAGCTTGTGTTGATGATTGGGGATTTTCTAAAGCTGTAAGATTGGCAGATGGACTATTTGTTTCTAAGCTTATGATGGAATTTGGTTCGACTTCAATAGGAAATATTTGGGATGACTTGGCAATCAAGAGTATCAATGAGATATTCACAGCTGCGAGGAGCAGCAAACTAATGAATATCACCGTCTTAGTTCTTTGAGTTTTCGTGTTCTCTCGCTTCATATTTGTAAAGAAGAATGGTGAAGTGGATATATTTTATTGAAATCTATTTATTTATTCGATTATTTGAAAGGGTCAGAACAGAACAGATAATTAATAATGGGTGTCTGGATGAATTCACAATTAGACAATTCCCCTTTAGAACTTTTTTTTGAGGGCTTTGCGAAAAATTTGACTGTAATAGATATGCGAGGTCAGTGGAAAAATCAAACCCCTTAATATTATTGCGTACTCTTCCGGGTAGTTATTATTTGGTTATTTGAATTACCTGAACGATTATTCCAAGAATTGTATCTCTATAGGTTATTGATGCAAACTTACCATGCTGTAATTAAGACAGGTTCGTCCGATAATTTCAGTTTAATGATCCCGTTGATATTGCCGTCCATATCACCTTTATCCCCATCCTCAATGATGATCTCTTTTCCATTCCGATCTACTACTTTTAATTTGCTGGTGATGAATTTCAGTGAGCGACTGCCCCAGGCAACGGTCTTCTCAGTAAGGGAATCATACTTAAAGACATACGCCTCCACATAACAGGAAGCTCCAGCACTACTCCACGAGCATATATTACGGTTGTGGCTGTATTCATAAAATCCATCTAACTCGCTGGTAAGGGTCTTATAAGCGAAAAATGCCGGCTTGGGTGAAAAGTCAGAATTCAATAATGCTTGCCCAAAATCACCGTATGGGGGTTGATCGAGGGAGAACCAGGTGATGTTTTTTACCCCTACTGAAAGAGCGCGGGCGTAAACCTTGATCACATAACGTGCCTGAGTTTTCAAGGATTCTTGATCATCGGGATAGCCATGCGCACCTACCTCTGTCAACCAAACTGGTTTTGATACCCCATGACAAACTTCCATGCGATTGCGGAAATGGGTAGTTTTTGCGATAACATCAAACCCTTCAACATCATACGGTATTCCCACACCATCATCTACAATGCCACATGTTGGCGCTGGTATCCATCCATAACGGCGGTCAACACTATCTGGATTCCAGCGATCCCATTCAGCATGAAAATCAGTATAGAAGTGAAGGTTAAGCCCATCGATGTTTAATCCTCCTCCATTTTCCATCACATCGTCAGAAAAATATCGATTAAATGGACCACCGTATTCCTCAAACCAATCATAAGCAATGCCACCCATCAGTACTGTAGCACGCGGATCTGCCTCCTTAATCGCTTGGTTGGCAACAGCCAGCATTTGAGCATATTGATCACCATCATAAGCCCAACAGCCTCCCGAAATATGTGCGGAGGTGTATCGGTTACTATCAGGTTCATTGATCAATTCCCAATGTTTTATCTGGAATGGGGGCTCCTTGTAATGGTGGACTAGATCGGTCAAGAATCGACTGTATTCATCTAAACGATCAGGGTAGATTGGAGCACACGGCATGCTAGCAGCCCAACTTGGTGAGTCAGATATTGTCGCAATCATCCGAACGCCTGTCTCAGCCACAAAACGCAGGTTTTTATCATGATATTGCCAATCATATTCTGGAAGTTCACCAGGGACAGGAGTGTTGGGGTCAATTATCTCCCATTCGACGCGCACCCTTGCCCAATCGGCGCCACTATCTTTCAAAGCAGCGCTCAAGGATGAATAAACGCTCTCATCCAAGGCTGATAATTCAGTCTCATTAGTTGATAACTGATGCAGAGCAGCAATTTGTAACGAAAATGGAGATCGCAAATTTGGAACCTGTCTCTCATGAGGAACAAGTGGTAGGAAAAGAATAGTACTCGCCTCAGCTGTGCTTGATGAATGGAAATTTGGATTGGGAGAGAGTTTGTGAGGGTAATTTAATGACCTCGAGTTTGGAAATTTTGATTCGTTTTCCTGAGCAAATGATTGGGGTGTATAGATGATGAAGGATACCAATGTGACAATCATTGCTGCAAACAACAGAAGAAATATGATTTTCACAGTATTTATTATTTGAGTTTTCATTAATTCTTCTCGTTCTAAACCATCTTCGTAGAGTCTAATCGAATTTGCTGACAGCGAAATTTATTATTCAATAGAGCTACCAATCCTTACCTTTCTATATCATCATAGAGAACATAATTAATTCTCATTCCGGAACAGTTTCATGGATAAGTTTTCAAAAACAGATTATGCATTGAAGAATAACAATACAATTAATTCGAATCGATTCGACATTTTTGATTATTGGTGTCTAACCTGTTATCTCTTTGCGTTTTATACTATTTTGATCCGCCCTGGGATTCAGAAACAGATTTGCGTGTGATGATG
>DATKXE010000135.1:0-12226 GCA_035529195.1 Anaerolineales bacterium | reverse complement strand
TGAATGAAGCCTATAAACTGGCTGCAGAACATCCCCGCGTTATCGCGCTGCAATCTCGAATGGCATTAAGACAGGGCGATCGGGATACTGCTCAAGAATCATTTGAAGCATTAGTTGAGAAGATTGAGAATGCGAATCCGGACAGTTTTCGGGACGATCTAACCTCCAATACTCTGCTAAGCGTTGCTCTCGCAGCAATCGATCTTTATGTGTGGGACCAGGCGGTCGACCTCCTGGATAAGGCGATATCACTCTCTTCCCACGATTCAAACCTTTACCTCCAGAAAGCAAGAATGTTCGTTTTGAGGGCTGAGTTCCAGCGTCTTTGTCAATCTCTGGATATCATCAATCATGCCCCGGGGGGGTCTGTCCTATCGCCGAGGACTCTTCGCATATTCGAAGAAACGATTCAGGAGACAATCGATTCCCTATCACAAGATTTGCAAGCCCAGCTACCTCAGGCAATCGAGCGCTGGAAGATCAGGGGGAGTGTGGCTTTTCAACCTTCAGAAGAAGCTGTCCAATCTTTGGAGGATTTTCCAGAAAAACCATCTGACCAAGCTGCATTGATCACTGCACTTGCGCAAACCGGGGATCCAGCAATGGTTGCTCGTTTATACCACTCCATTCAGAGTCAAGCGGATACTGAGACTCTGAACCATAATATTTATGCGGCATATGCATTGGCACTCAGCTCTATTGGTCTAGACCAGATTTCGATGGAGCAGGCTTGTGAAGCAATCTCCTCCGCCATTGATCAAAATCCTTCCGAAGCCATATACCATGTAATCCAAGCGAAGGTTGCTGAACAGCTGGGGGATTGGCATCTGGCTATTAACGCGATGCAAACTGCACTATCGCTTTGGCCAAACGAATCTCGCTGGCTATCTTATCTCGCACAGATATTATTGCTCAATGATCAATTCCCTGAAGCAGTAGCGCACTACTCTAGTGCAATTGAAATGGATCCAGATTATCTTCAGCATTATCTTGACCTCAGCCAGGCATATTTGAGATATGGTGAGCCCGATCAGGCCATTGCGACTCTCAAGCAAGCGACAAGAATTGCCCCAAATCAATTAGATCCATACTTAGCTCTCGCATCAGCTTATTATGAACACCAGAATTACAATCAGGCAGCCAAAAATGCAGAGCTGGCTGTCAAGATTGCTCCTGATCAGTTGACGCCTTTGCTGCTCAGTGCCAAAATTTCTCTAAAATTGGGTGATCCAGGACAAGCTAAATCTAAAGCTGAAGCTGCCTTGCGGCTCAAACCCGATGATCCTCAAGCCTTGCATCTCCAAGCACAAGCATTTGCAGCCCTGGGAGACACTGAGCAAGCCCTTAAGACAGTTGAGAAAGCCATCCCGCTTTCGACCGATCCTCTACCGCTTTACCTGCAACGAGCAGGTTTATTAGCCACATTCGATGAACCGAATAAGCTTCTTACAGAGCTGAATTCCATCGCTGAGCAATACCCGGATGAGCCTCAAGTGCTTGCACCACTTGCGAAAGCGCTTGCGGAAGCAGGCAAAAATACTGAGGCGATCCAAGCTGCTCAGCAAGCGCTCCATCGCAGTAGCGGACAGCTCCCGCTTGACGAGCAAGCTCAACTTCATCAGCTATTAGGTCGATTGCTGCGCCAGTCTGGGCAGCTCGATCAATCGATCCACCAGCTTTCAGAAGCAATCCGCATCGCGCCTCAAACCCTGACCTCCTATCTCGAATTAGGCATCACGCAAGAAGAACGCCGCCAACATGGACCGGCTCTGGATACTTACAAGAAAGCCATCAACATCTATCCATTGGATCCACGACCTTACTATCAAGCTGGTCTTCTGCTCAAAGCCAGTCGCGATTATCCAGCCGCAGAATCCATGCTGCGCAAGGCTGCTGATAAAGCCCCGGATGATATCAAAATTCATCGCCAGCTGGCGGCACTGGTAGCGTTGAATTTGGTTCACAACCGCCAACCCGTAACTTCGGATATTTAAATCGGTATGAATTCTCCAACCAGACTCCCTGTTCTATCTCTTACCTCCCGCAGTGATTTACTTTCCTTGCTGGATTCAGCAATTCTTTCCGGTTCTTATCGGTATGCACGCCAAATATCCCTCACCTGGTTAGCCTATTATCCAGGAGATTTACCTGTTCGCTTAAAATATGGTCAGCTGCTCATCAAAACCGGCCAGGATACTCAAGCTGTTCAGCATTTAACAGATTTATGCCTGGCTGATCCGGAGTATCTCGATGCCTGGTATCTATTGGCATCTGCTTTGAAAGGTAAATCCATCAGCACTGCTGCCAGTCAGAAGGCATTTTTCATCGCTGATTGCCAATCAGCAATTTATGCGCTGGATGGAGTAATAACCCCGTCTGCGCCTTTACCATCTTGGGCGAATGGAGTCTTGCTGAGTCGTCAAGCCCTCTCCCGTGGGGAGATCGAGTTGGCAGAAGAACATCTGCATCAGGTTTTGGTTGTAGATCCGCTGCCTGCATTGGTGGGTATTACCCATCTACACCTCATGCGGGCTTCTGAGCTCCCCCCTCAGGCAGTTCAAAACCTTTCAGATTTTTATAACCAGCGATTTCCCAGTACGATTGCCCCCATCATGTTTCTGGCAGATGCACTCATGGACAGTGGCGAACCCGAGCGTGCAGTTTCCTTGCTTCACCAGGGTGCCACCTTGGATGTCACAGGGCAAGTCGCCACTCGAATATGGGGAAAACAGCATCCATTCATCGAGATCTGGCCGGAGAGACTCGAAGCGCCAGTCGACATCCCCATTCCAGCAGAAGTTGCTGCCCACTTCGGCTGGAATCGATTACCCAAAAAAGCCACTGAATCAACTTATGTTCCCAAGAGTGAGGAGCAAGAACCGTCGAACAAAAATAAGCTGAGAAGCAACCAACCAAGCATCCTCCCACAGAACTCAAACTCACCCGCGATTATCCAACTTGGAGAGCCAGAACAGAGGATTTCAGCTGCAGTAAAAGCAAGCATTCTCACCAACACTCAGCAGGAAGTACCTGAAGCACTGCGATCGGTTCAGCTCGAACTGGATAAATTAGCTGCCAAACTGGATAAAAAACCCTTCGCTCAAAAGGATGGTCGCTATCCCATTTATGTTATCTTCACCACCAAGTCCGGTCTAGAGAAACAATATGGAGCTAACCAGGTTGCAGAAATCGACCAGGAGATGAACCGTGTCATCCGCAGTATCTCTGCCCGTCCTGACTGGGGTGCCGTATTAGTTTACGCAGATAATCCAGTTTCAATGTCTGCCTTCGACCTTAATCCTGTCTCGCCCGAAGATCCATGGTCACTTAAACTAGCTTTGATCGATTTGGACAACGCACTTGCCCACAAGGGAGCCATGATCGGGGCGCTTCTGATTGTTGGCGGACCAGAGGTTGTACCCTATCACAATCTCCCCAATCCTGTCGATGATATTGATCTTGAAGTCCCCTCGGACAATCCCTATGCTACCAGGGATGAAAACTACTTTGTTCCCGAATGGCCAGTTGGACGATTACCTGGCGGCTCGCAAAAAGATGCTTCCCTGCTCATTCAAGGTCTTCAGAGTATCGCTGCTCATCATGCCCAAGTAACGCAGAAAAGGAACTGGTTCCAGCGCTGGCTGGACCGCATACGACGGAGCCGCATATTTTCTTCCAATAGTAAGAAATCGAGCTGGGGATACACAGCCGCGATTTGGCGCAGAGCGTCTTTATCTGTATTCCGCCCTATTGGCGCTCCACACACATTGTTCATTTCTCCTCCAGTTCAGGCTGAAAGTGAAGAGATCCACAATACAAAAACCGGCTTATCGCCTTCAGTTCGGTTAGGGTATTTTAATCTTCATGGTCTGCAAGACTCGAGCAATTGGTATGGGCAGCGCGATCCCAGCGAACCTACCGAATTGCCGGATTATCCGATTGCACTCCGTCCTCAAGATATCAAGAACAGCGGGCAGGCACCGCAAGTTGTCTTCAGCGAAGCCTGTTATGGTGCCCACATTACTAATAAAGATGTCGAAGAAGCATTGGCACTCAAATTTCTTACCTCAGGAAGCCAGACAGTAGTTGGTTCCACTTGCACATCGTATGGTTCAATTACGACTCCCCTGATCGCAGCCGATTTACTGGGACACGCATTTTGGAAATTCTTGCGCGATGGTCTCCCAGCAGGCGAGGCACTCCGTAGAGCTAAGATCCATCTCGCTCGGGAGATGCACCACCGCCAGGGATATTTGGACGGTGAGGATCAGAAAACCCTGATTTCCTTCTTATTGTTCGGTGATCCATTAGCTCATCTCTCTTTGAATTCCGCTGATTCAAAACTCATTATGCGTTCCATAAATGCCCCAGCAAATGTAAACACTGTTTGCGATCGTCATGGCAACTGCAGTACTGAGGTCAGCAACCCGCCTCACCCCCTTCAGGATAATCCCCCCATACCCAGCAAAACGCTGGCTCAAGTTAAAACCATCGTTGAAGAGTATCTACCCGGAATGAGAGAGGCCAATGTCAGCTATTCCCGTAGCCACGCTACTTGTGCTGGCAAGGGGCATACCTGCCCAACATCCACCCAGGGTGCAAAATCAAAAGCGGGTCGCAATGCGGAGCACAATGTCATCACCCTGAGCAAGCATGTGGAGAAATCTATCTCTCCATCCGGTCCGGTTCACATTCACCACCATTTTGCTCGTCTCACGATTGATGACAGGGGGAAAGTGATCAAAATGGCAGTATCACGCTAAGAATTGATGAATAATCTATTTCTTAGAATATTTTTTTGACCAATTTATCCACAATTAAAAAGGGATTTGAATAGCGCATAATAACTCACTATCAAATCCACTTTAATTGTCAATTATTCTATTCGATAAATTCTTTATTCTGCGTCCCAGATCAAATAATTATCCCCCACACAAGTTTGCTGCCCATCTATTCCAAATAAACAAACCTGATAGGCAATCAAAGTACCATTAGGCGCTTCAATCGGAGCGAGTACGATAGAACTGCATCCGTCTTCATCACTCGGCTGGAAATATGCTTTGTGTTGGCTGCCGTCAGGCATGGTTGCGATCAGCAACGGTTCAAAATTCTTCAACGGCTTTCCATCTTCATAAATCGCAGTGTGGATTTCTTGAACCCCCTTTGAAGATACGAATGTGTCTTTCTCCCATACCTTCAGGTCGATTTTCTCTAAATCCTGGCTGGCATTAAAATCCCGCACCTGCTCAAATTCTTCAGCCTTGTAGGCGCTCCCAAGAGGTACTGGTTGTAAGCGCAGGTCACCCTCGACATTCAGGTTGAACTGCAGGCAAAGATTAGTGAAGCACTGCCAGTACAATCCTGGCTCTGGGGAAAACACCTCACTGATCGGTTGTCCTGCAATCTGCATGCCACCGTATAAATCCAGGTAATCAACAAAATATATGGGCACATTGTAGCCCATGCCATCTTCAATCTCGTAAAACACATTCAATTCAGATTCCTGGGGAAATGCTAGGGTTCGGGCGTGTTTGCTGATGGTTTCTGCAATTGGTCTTATCCCAACCTGATCTGGTGACTCAACATTTGCTACCAAAACCAGATTTTCAAATATCATTTCCTGTTTCCCATCTGGCGCGAGGTGCAGCCCAGTCAGCGGTTTTCCAACAAATGGCAGTCCCAACCCCAGCGTTTTCTTCAAAAAGGGCTCCGGCAAGATGGGTTGCCTGCTCGGAATCCCAGCAACTGGATCTTGATTGCGGCAATTGCGATCACAAGCATAAGCACCGTACGGCATGAAATGAATTTTGCTCTGACCATCAAGTTGGTAAAACCCCAGGTTTTCGAAGTATTGTTCTACCCGTTGTTTTTCAGCGTTGAAAAGCGCTTCGGAGATCGGCTGGCCAACGAAGCGAGCCCCGCCAAGATCTTCATAAATCTCAAGAAAGTCTGCGATCACCAGGTGCCCATTGATGATGCGCCCATCGTTATAAGCCTTACCGAGTAAGTCTCCCTCAGCAACACCCAGTGATACCCCTAACGGAGCGAGCCTAAAGCGCGTGCTCATTGGTTCAAGGGGATCAAAGACCATCAAGCTGGATTCTGTATATTGTTGAGTCTGGCTATTTAATCGCTCTGACCGTGAAATCACGGGTCCCAGCGTCTCTTCACCACCCATTGCCTGGTAAAAGTCAAAGAATAAGGGATCTACAGGATAGGTTCCAGGTAACAACTTCCCTGCCTGTCCAGCCTCGACTTTCGAATCCCATGAAAACAAGCGGTATGACCAGCTATTCGCCCCCCGGTCACCGAAGATATCATCACCATCTCCATTGCAACCAGCCAGCATAATCGCAAGGATTATGATTGGGATCACGATTATGCTGCGTGATAAGCACTTCGGGTCCATACGATCACCTCGATTGATAATCGGGCTGGCTCCTATTACCCGTTTCCTTCCCGCCCGCTTTACCAAATCAGAACTAGTCTACCTCGAATGATGGTGAAATCTCGAGTAGACTTTTCGGCAACCAGGCTATCTCAGTCGATGCAGATTTGAACCTTCTCTCTACAAGATTTTCGCCTTATAATCACCTGGCGACATCGCTGAGACCCTTGGTTTTGCGTCCCCGCCTCGCAACGGGTTTGCCTTTATCGAAGTCCTTAAATATGCGAATTGAACAATTTATGATGACCGAGCGATTCAATTCTTTGTTCTATATCTGGAAAACCATTTCCGGTTCCCACCCACGCCTTCTGCACGCATAATGCTACCACAAGAGCTTTTGGAATTACCTAACAATCGTGAAAGGCTTTTGCTAATCTCAACAAATTTGGTTCATTCCTTGCAGCTTGGCCTCCACCAATTGCGTTTCTCGCTTTACAACCCGATTAGAATAATCCTTCTCCTGTGTGCCTGCCTGGTTGTCGCATGCGTTCCTCAAGACCGTAATGATCCCGGAACAGGCTGGGATTATACTGATCTGCGCATGCTTTCCCATAATGACCAACGAAATACCGAAGGCGACTTCATTGCTGGATATTCCCGTTCTGCAGGTAACGACTTTCAGCTCAGATTCGATTTGCTAGATTTGGCTGGGCCCCCAATGAATGACTTCTACGTCGCATTGGATTTCAGTCCTGGTGGCAGCCAGTACCTGCCAATACAGGGCGAGGCAGATATCTCCTGGGATACATTATTATATTTACCTGCAGCTGGTCTTCCTCAGGCATTTTCCCCATCTTTCCCGGGTGGGTTATCCAAAGGATCTGGATACGAATCTCGCATTTCTGTTCGTGAAGACATAATCCCACGCATCGTCAGGATACCCTGGCAGGATTACGTGCTGATTTCCCTCAACCAGTCCTTCTTTCCTCGCTCGTTAAAAGGCATTAACATCCAGGCCTTCAGCACTGCACCTGGTTCCACAGAAATCAGGGATTCTATTGGACCATTCAGTTCCAACGCCTTGCCGCCTGAACAGGCTCCCCTTGTACTCACTTTTTGGAACACCCTCCCCGCCTATTCACCCGCTCAAACTCTTAGAAACTGGGATGGAGCTCATACGGGTCCTTCTGGTGAACGCCACGGTCTCTCTATTCTCCTTGAAAATGTCAGCAGATCATCCATCCCGGTCGTACTGTTAGATTTGCGTGCACCATCCGCATTGTCAGCTTTGGATCAATTAAATGCGAGACCCCTGATCAAAGAATTGCTCGCGGATAAGCTCCTCATCCTACCAGATACACTCCCCGGTTCACCATCCTTTCCCCTTTTCCCCGATGGTCTGCCTGAATGGGCACCAGAGTATTATCCCGAATATGCCAACCTGATTTCCAACCAGTTCGATATTCCTTCCAGTGATATGCTTTATGTCCCACGTTTAATGGATGGATTTGATTTGAATTATGTCCTCTATTTTTCACCAGCTGAACATAATTCACCTTATGGGTTCCATATACCTCTACCACCCCAAATTCCTCAAGAACCCCAGGCCAGCCCAGAAGGTATTCCGCTGACTATCCGCAAAAAGTTGCTGAAAATTGCTCTACAGAACAGATCGGCGCCTTCCGGCTACCCTATCCTGGTCCTGGGTGGCAGTCTTCAGGAAAGTGCTTTTGCGGATCCAGCCTCCGCAGCGTCAACCTTAAGCTATATCGCTAACCACCCCTGGATCAAGCCTCTCGATGGGGATGCCTTGCGCTCATTACCAGCACACGCGGAACCTCAATACCTGCCCGGAAATACGATACCCAGCAGCACCGAGCAATTTGCTCCATCATCAGTCCTTTCAAATCTCCCAGAACCGGGGTATAGTCCATCCAATCCGCTTTACCTGGCGGCTTGGGACTCCGCTCTTTCGCTTTATGCTCCTTTACCTCCGGAATCGAACACTTTGGCCCAATTGAGATCCAATTACACCGGCCAACCAGGGATTCTCCTTGCAGCCGCACGGTGGGAAGATAATCCCTACTCAAGTCAGGATTGCCTCACAGATCCTGATCAAGATGGGATTCCGGAATGCATACTCACTTCAGAAGATCAATTTGCGGTGATAGATCTGCTTGGAGCTCGCTTGATCGCTTACTTTTACCGGACCGAATCTGGAATACACCAAATAATCGCTCCGACATCGCAATTGATCGTCGGTCTAGGTGACCCATCAACATGGCAAATGGAGGCGCATGAAGGTGCTGACCCGGCTGGCATTCATGGCGCTTTTGCAGATTCGCCCCCACCCTGGCCTCAGTACCAGGTCTCCTTGAAAGGATCCAAAATCACCTTTACCTCCCCAGGTCAGCAAGTAAAAAAGACTTATTACTTTTCGGATAATGGATTGATCGTAACTTATCACAGCTCTGATACTATAATTGGCCGCATTCCTGTTGCGATCGATCCATGGCGCAGATTTTCACCTGGCTGGAGCGATCTTTATAAATACCAACCCTTTGAGAATGGTTACAGAGTTGCCATAGCAGGTGATATATCCATTGATGTTGTGTCTGATCTTCCACTGGCAGCATATTCTTTCACCGACTCTCAAAGATTTTTGGATTCTCCAGAGGATCCAAATTTTGACTATCCCAGCGGTCATTACCTGCCTTACCCCTTTACTGTTCTCGGGTTCGAAGGTCTCGGAGATTTTAGTTTCCATTTCAAACCTTCCCCTTAAGGTCGCCTTCCCATAAAACCTTTGCTGAGAGAATACTGCCATTCTCCCTGGTAACCAAACTTGACAGGGAACAATTTGTGAGTAAAGTTACGTCTACAATGTTTGTACTTTAGAGATATGAACGGATATAAAAAGGAGAATTAAAAATGACTACGAACACGAAAACAGCTGGATCAGAATCAGTTTCCGTTCCTTGGTGGTTGATATTAATCGAAGGTATTGCCGCTATAATTGTAGGGGTATTGTTGCTGATCAATCCGGGCAGCACCCTCGCAGTGCTG
The DNA here is from genome assembly GCA_035529195.1 of Anaerolineales bacterium. GTDB lineage: Bacteria > Chloroflexota > Anaerolineae > Anaerolineales > UBA4823 > PFL25. Next base: position 2,772 of record DATKXE010000135.1, on the reverse strand, counting down.
GTTCGTCTACTGGGTTTTTATTTCCTGTTCACTGGGATAATATCGATCATCGCGATCTTCATCGATAGTTCCGCCTGGGGGTTGAAGCTCTTTTCAGGCATCATCGGCATCCTGGCTGGGATTGCCATTATTGAACACCCTCTCTGGTCAACACTGATCGTTCCAACAACTTTCGTCCTGGTAATCGCAGTTTTCGCCATCATCATCGGTTTCATCAACCTCATTCATGCCTTTCGGGGGGCTGGTTGGGGGAAAGGTGTGCTGGGAGTTCTAAGCATCTTATTGGGTGTGATTCTGCTCGCCAGGCCGTTATTGGCAACCATCTCTCTGCCACTTATTTTAGGGATATTGGCAATCATTGGTGGGTTGCTGGCTTTAGTAGATGCCTTCAGCTTGAGAAGAAAAATTGAATCAGAGGCAGATGCACTTCCTGAAAGTACAACTAAATCCGAAGCAGGGGAAACATCCGAAATCCCCCAAGCTACAGCAGACACCGTTCCAGATCTAAATACCGATCTCCAATTCCTCGGTCTGATCAATGTTGAGGACCTGGAAAAATTCAAACAACCTCTGGAATACATCGAGGGAATTGGTCCGGTTTATGCAGGTAAGCTCAGTGAAATGGGCATACAAACTCCCCTTACCTTACTTCGTGAAGGTGCAAATACCCATGGTAGAAGTGAAATCGCAAAACGCAGTGAGATCAGCGGTTTGCTGATTCTAGAATGGATAAACCATATCGATCTTTACCGGATCAAAGGTGTTGGCTCAGAATATGCTGACCTGCTAGAAGAATCCGGTGTCGATACCGTAATGGAATTAGCACACCGCAATGCTCTCAATTTGTATGAAAAAATGAGTTCTGTCAATGAAATCAAACAGCTTGTTCGAAAGCTGCCTGCCCAAACCCAGATCGAGGCTTGGATCGCTCAAGCGAAAGAGCTACCACGAGTAATCCAATATTAATCACTGATTGCCCTGATCGAGATTCTGGATTTTTCGTGGACTTCTCAGCTCAATTAAGGATTCTGGGATTATTGTTCATATATTTACCAGCAGAGCAGAGATTTTCATGATTGATGTTCCGAAAAGGAACCTGAAGCTAACCTCACTCTGGGGTGCTTATGCCATCTGCCAGCTCGATCCACAAAAAAGCCCGCCAGAATGGGTATTCAAGGGTGATATATATTCGATCACCCGAACGCCAGAAGAATTATCCATCATTTGCCTTCATGAGCAAATTCCTGAGCATATACCCTGCCAACCAGGTTGGCGAGCGTTAAAGGTTGAAGGTCCATTTAATTTCGATGAGATTGGCGTGTTAGCTTCTCTGACTGAACCCCTGGCTGCTGCTCAAATCAGTTTGCTCACCACCTCTACATTCGATACGGATTACATTTTTATCCAGGATGTAAATTACAACCAAGCCCTGAAAGCTCTACGAGCTGCTGGTCATCATATTGAATGAACTCCAACAAACGGATTTATTGCATCCAGCTAATATTCAAAATGTGGAGTACTCCAACTTACTTGCCAACTCCATAGAACAGCTAATTCAGCAGAGAGGATATATTATCATCTGATGTGTCGATCAATTAAGAAATTACGTGATCCAGAACACTTTCCCAGCGAGGATGAGATTCATGCTGCCGCACTGCAATATGTTCGCAAGGTGAGTGGTTACCGGCAACCTTCTCGAGCCAACCAAACAGCTTTTGATCAAGCGGTGACAGAGGTAGCTGCCTCGACTCAACAGCTATTAGAACTCCTCCAACCTACGCATCACCAAGACTGAGTCTTTCGATCTATTCAGGAATTCTACAATTGAAGCCATTTATCCAAACTTGCTACAGATCGGTTGATCGGATATGAACAGATTAGCCCTTGACCATATCATTTTGGTAGTCAGCGATCTCCAAATTGCTGATCGGCAGTTCACCCAATTGGGATTCTCGGTAATCCCGGGTGGTGTTCACAGCGGGGGATCAACTCACAATGCACTGGTGCCATTCCCGGATGGTACCTATCTGGAGCTTCTTTCTACCACCAAGTCATCCAGGTTATCTTTCTTATTCTTGCTGAAAAAGCTGCATTTATTAGGCCTTTACATCGGGGATGATACCGCCATCAACCGCAGATTGATCGATGACCTGGCAAGCGGGATCGGGATGGCAGATTTTTGCATGCTTTCAGGGGATTTGGACCAGGAAATCAGTTTACTTATGGCGCGTGGCTCTCATTTCACTGATCCCATAAGCGGCGGTCGTTTGCGCCCAGATAACCAAGAGATCGCATGGCGCACTGCTGTCCCCAGCTCCCTTGATTTACCTTTCCTGATCGATGACAGCACACCTCGTGAGTTGCGAGTTCCCTCCATCTCTGATGACTTCCATAAGAATGGTATTCTGGGTATAACTGGCGTCGCGATCTTAGTCACAAACTTGGTGGAAAGCATGGCTCGCTACAGGGCATTTCTCGGTGATGACCCTGTCAGCCAAACCCAATTCCCTCAACCCGGAACCCAATCGAGTGATTTCGATTTGAACAACCGGTTTATCTCCATTCTCAGCTCAGCACGCGGAAACTCAGCTTTGCTCAAGCCTTTAAAATACCGCCCGTCTCGGCCAGTTGGGATATTTTTTAAAACAGCAGATAATGGAACTCGCGATCCCCTATGTTTGACGTACCTGCCTGAAAGAGGAGCAACGCTTTCCCGTTCTAAGGTCTTATTTCCCTGAATCATCACGCTTTGCCCTTGAGCAGATCGAAAAC
>DATKXE010000134.1:0-3396 GCA_035529195.1 Anaerolineales bacterium | reverse complement strand
TCATATGATATCCAGGCCAGGCGTGATTCAAGCTCGAGATCGTAATGCAACCTCACCAAACCACTAGATCGTCCAGTTGCCCCAGCCGCGATAAAATGCTTTTCCAATACGAGTGGTTTTAAACCCTCCAGGGTTAGATGATACGCCAGACTGGCACCATGAATCCCACCACCTATGATGATCGCATCCCAGGTTTTGGTCGTCATAATTATTCCTATGGTTTTTCAAATGATAATGCTTTGGTAATATCATCATCCCTGCGAACTATCCGCAAGGGTATTTTCATGAATCGTAAACCCTCTGCGATCTCATCCGATCCTGCGGGACCATTAAACGAAGCAGCATCAATTAACACCGTGACAGGTCGCAGTCCTCTACGAGCAAGAAAATCGGTTGCCACGATTACTTCCTTTTCAACCGAATGCGTGATCATCACGATCGTGCTGCCCCTGGCAAGGTGCTGGGCTTGAATATCCACCAAACCCCAAATCGGAAGTGTGCCCTCTGCTCGCAGTAATGCTAATGATTCCAAAATTTTTCCCAGCTGCCTGCCACCTCGATCTGGAGGCATCATGGTTAAGGTCTGGCCAGAGGTTATAAATCCAACAGAACGCCCTTTTCGAAGATAATAGCGCGCAATAGAAGCCGCGATACTAACCCCATATTCTTCAGTAGAAGGTGGTAAGGTAAATTCAAACTTGTGTTTCCATAAATCGTCTTTGCTTTTCTTTGGCCAGGTAAAAGGAATCGCGGCCTGCCCAGTTTCTGAACCATCCAAGAATATCCACACATCTGCTTGTGGATCAAGCTCGAATTCCTTGGTCATCAATCGATTTCTGCGTGCAGTGCTGACCCAATGAATTCGATTCATCGCGTCTCCGGGGGCATACTCCCTCACGCCAGCCGCATTTGGTGTGACCTGCGGTGTGCGTCTGCGAAGTGCTTCTCCACCTGGAAGAACGCCGGCAGGGCTTGGAAAATCATGGACATCTACCAGCAAGGGGTACACCAAGAGCGATTCCTTTGCCGGGTAAAGCCGCTCAACCGGGAACAATCCAAATGGATCTCCAGATTCAAGAGCCGTCGGTCCAAGTGGGAAAACCCCCCTTTTTAACAGTCGCGTCCGAGAAAGATATGTCCTCCCATGGCGGGCTTCAATTCTTGGAAACAATCTTGAGCCAGCGGAATCGGGCAGAGACGAGCGGTCTCCCACCGCAAGCCATAAACGCGGCAGCCGTCCCGCATTATCTAATTCGATCTTTTCCTCGTAGATCTGTCCAACTTGGGCCCGAGTAGAGCGAGCATTTCTTTCCAACTGCACCCCCCGCAAAACTTGCCACGACCAGATCCAGCTTACGATCAGCAATACAGCCCAAACATAAGCCAGGCGAAAATAAATACTTGACCCGGTTACAATACCAGCAACCAGACTAAGCAACAGTAGAATCACGACGATGCGTGCTCCCACCGTCATATCAACCTCCCTTACTCAAATCCCCGCCAGGCACTGGAACACTGCTCACAATTTCATTGACCACCTCTGCCTCGCTCACATCCCGAAGTCGAGCAGCAGGTCCCAATATTATCCTGTGGCACAAGGCAGGTTCGGAAAGGGATTTGACATCATCCGGGAGGACATACTCCCTTCCATAAATCGCCGCTCTGGCTTGACTTGTCCGGAATAAGGACAGGCTGCCTCGCGGGCTGGCTCCCAAGTACACATCCTGGAAATCTCTTGTCCGGCGAGTTATCTCCACCATGTAAGCCTTGATTTCTGGTGAGACGTATACTTTCTTCACCTCTTCTTGGGCTAGCAAGACTTCTTGCTCACTAATCGCTTTATCGAGCGTTTCGATCGGGTGCACAAACTGCTGTCTCTCAAGTATATTAATCTCCTCCATCGAATTTGGGTATCCGAGCTGCACCCGGAGCAAAAAGCGATCCAGCTGTGCTTCTGGGAGTGGGAAAGTTCCTTCATACTCAATTGGGTTTTGAGTAGCCATCACCATAAATGGTTTTGGTAAGAAATGTGTCACTCCATCGACAGTGACCTGACGTTCTTCCATTGCTTCCAGAAGAGCCGCTTGGGTTTTTGGTGTCGCCCGGTTGATTTCATCTGACAGTACAATCTGCGCCGTGATCGGTCCGGGACGATACTCAAATTCACGACTGACCTGATTGAATATGGAAATCCCGGTCACATCGCTGGGGAGCATGTCTGGAGTGAATTGAATCCGGCTGAAGGAACAGCCGATTGAACGAGCTACACTGCGTGCCAGCATCGTTTTGCCCACTCCAGGGACATCCTCGATCAGTAAATGTCCCTGGCACAGCAAGGTTATTACCGAATACTCGACGGTTTCTCGCTTGCCAACGATCACTTTTTCAATATTATTAATCAATCGATCTGAAAATTCCTGAACATTTATCATTTGCGGCTCCAAAGTAATAGTTTCAAAGGTAATTTCTGTTGGCATCTAATTGTATGTGAATTATCTACCATTTTGATAATTATCATGAACAACCTTTATGCAAATAACTCGACTAACTTTTTGCAGATTTAACCTTTATAAGCCAGATCAATATAATAGCGATCAAGCCAATAAATGCCACACTGCTGACTGCAACTCCCCCATAAAATACTTTTGGTTGATATGCGATAGTAACCTCGTGCTCACCAGCTGGAACAGCAACCGCACGGAACAGGTAATTCGCACGCCACACTTTGGATAGCTCACCATCCACAAAAGCTTGCCAACCAGGATACCATACATCTGACATCACCAAGTAGCCAGCAGACGAAGAATTAACCCTCACATTATTTAGATTTTCTTGCTCCGTTTCTACGTGCAGCTGAGCTGCATTCTCACGATTACAAATGGGTTGTGGACCTGCAGATGCTGTTTCAAGAATTACTTCGCTGTCATGGTCAATTGTGTTATTTTTAATCAACTCGATCGCCATAAGTTCATCAGCCGCACCAATCCCGCAGCTTACCCAGCGAAACCGGGGATACGCCTCCCGCTTATCAAATCGGACGCCATAGGTCGCGTTTAAGTCTATGCTTTCTACTACTGTGACCCCCATCAGGTTCAGCATTTGGTCTAACACTTGTGCATCAACGTCCTGCATTACTTCCAACCATGACGAGAACCTGGCTGGCAAGAGAGGATCAAAATTATTGGCTGAAGGAAGAGTATCTAAAACAGTAATATTTGGCAGGAAGGAAGCACGCAAACTCTGCCAATCTTCTCCTTCTTCGAACGGTTGAAAGGTGTCGAATCGCAAGAAGCGTTCGAATTTCAATTTCTCTTCATCTTCTGAATTTAAATAAATTCGCCCACCATCGAGTGCCTGTTCGACTTCCTCTGCGGTAGGTGAAGGATCCTGGTATAC
>DATKXE010000133.1:0-5899 GCA_035529195.1 Anaerolineales bacterium | reverse complement strand
CTTGGTTTAAACCACACCGTGGCCACAGACTGGTTTACTCTGCAAGCCAGCGCTGGACATCCTGGATGTGGTCCTGGTAGTGCTCGTATGTGTTCTGGGCGATGAGCATCCAGGGCTGCCAATCGGGGGGCATATTGGGGAAACTGCTGGCGTCGGCCAGATCCTCGTCGCTGAGGCTGGGCAGGGCCTCCAATAACTGCTGGTGGATTTCAGCTGATTCTGCCAGCACCTGCTCGAGCGGTTCGTTGCGCACCTCTTCGTAAATGGCCGCGTTGCGTTCGTCGGTAGGCAGGTTCCACAGCTCCGAACCGACCAGGGCATGGGCGGTGATCAAGCCAACCATCTCCTTCTCATGCCAGGTGATGTGGGCGATGATGTCCTTCAGTGTCCAATCGCCTGCTACGCCGGATTGGGTTAATCGTTCCTCGTCAATTTGAGCAACAATGGCTTCCCAGGTTGCCCAGTTACCTTGAATTGTGTCGATCAATTGCTGAACTCTTGGAGATGAATCCATTATTTGCCTCGTTGAGGGAGTACGTAATGCCTCAATAGAAAATGTTACTTTAGGAGTATCGTTGCATCAAATATAAATGTTACCGAAAAAGTTTCCATAACCTGGCTACATTTTCATCAATCTCATTGCGCAAAGTTACTGGATTGAGTTGGTAATACAACCCAGTTAGCCTGGCTTTCACCTCAATCGAGACGTCATTCGAAACCAATACTCGGCGGAAAGGAGTTGCAGCAGGATCATATCGTTTGACGGTGCGGCCGTCAATCTGTACTTTACCAATCAGTTTGAGAACTGGCTGAAAGAAATTGACATACAGTCGTAAGTCGTCGTAGATGGCACTCAATATTCTCAGTTCATCTTGGGTCTCAAATCGGTCATAGCCGATCAGGTGGCGCACCACTGACCAGTTCTTCTGCTCCACGTACGCCTGGTCGTTTTTCTTGTATGGATGCGAACGAGTGAAGGTGATTTGTTCGGTCTCGCAATAGCGATAAAGAATGGCGTTGATGAACTCACCGCCGTTATCGGAGTCGATCCCCAACAGGGGAAAGGGTAGCCGTTGGCGCAACTGTAAGATAGCCTCAAAGACGGCGTGCTGGGTCTTTTGGTAAACAGCCAAGCATTCCGTCCAACCGGTGGATATGTCGACTACAGTAAGCGTATTGAGGTACTGACCAGCAGTTGTTTCACCGCAATGGGCCACCAAATCCATTTCTACAAAGCCAGGCCGGGCATCATCCCATTGGGCATATGTTCGAACCGGGATCGCCTTCTTGAGCAGTGACCCAGGTTTGGTTGTGCTCAAGCCGCGCCGCAGCTCGAAGCGAGCTGGTTGGAGACAGCGGTCGATTGTCGAGCGGCTCATACGGAGTAAAAGTGCTTTGGTTTCTGATGATAATTGCAGTTCGTTGTGGCGTTCTAATACTGTGACAATCTCTGGCAGAAAGGGATGCAGTCGCTTCGAGCATATGCGCCCACAGATCTCCCAAACTTGTATCAGTGCCTGGACCACTTCACCCTGATATACTTTGCGACGTCCTTTCTTCTTGCGACCTTTTGGTCCAGGTCCATTCTTGAGCAGTCGGTTGGCATACTTGCGGTGATATTCTGTGGCCGCTACAAACTCGTCTAACATCCTTGTCTTTCCTGTCTTATTGGCCTTGAGATAGCGTGGTCGTATTGCCTGTAGTAATTCTCGTTTGCTCCGTTGACTCATCATATGCTCCCTCCAGCGAATAAAGGTATTCGCTGTAAAGTAACATCTTTTTTGAGGCAACGATTATTTCAATAGTAAGATTATTTATGAGGCAATTCGGGAGTATTCGAATGGGATGGATTCAGTTTATCATAATTATTTTGTATGATTAAAAACCTAAATAGTATTCATAGTGATATTTTTAATTCAATCATTTTACGCGTTGAATCAGACTCTATACAGAGACAGGTCTAATCAATAGTGAGGATGGTTAAATTTCACCCAGAGCTATAAGCGTCTTGATTAATAAATTCTCCCATAATATATTATTTATCAGATTTAAGGTGTTTCCTTCTTGATGATTGAATCAATATTCTTAGAAGGAGGATGGGGTATCTATTCCCCTAATGCAATTGGTGGATCACCAGGTTCAGTAAAGGTAATTTCAAAATATCCAGCCCAGATGCTATGATTTAATATGAATATTGGGTTATCTGACAATACTATCCATGTTCTAATGAATTTTCCTAATTTTATTGGGCCTCTTCCTTTAATTTCATCCTTAGTGAAATAAACCCGAAATATTAACTGAGGTTGATAGTTTTCTTTACCTTCTGCGGGATTCGGGTCCGGGACTAACTCTAGATCAATTACAAACCGAAAGGGCATAAAGGTCCCAGGTATTCCGGGTTCTCGTACTTTTCTTTCAGGATTAAACTTTGCAGTATAACCTTGTTGGTCTACGATTAATATTCCATGTTCTATTTGATCTTCCAACGATATATTTACAAGTTCATTTTCTTCCATTTTAATCCTCCTATTAGGTTGTGTCAGCTTTTGTCCCAACCATTACAGTCAATTGGTGGTTTTCTGGCAACTGCTCAAGAAATACATTTTTCCACTCCGGATCGCTGATCTTCTCAGCGCGTTTCATTAACTGCTCGTGTCCATTTGCAATTATCTGCTGCCTCCTTTCCTGATCTCCTTGTTTTTCACAGATCCTTGCACAGGTCAGGTATGCCAGGATGGGGAATTCCATCCCCTGTGAGCCATACCCCTCCAAATACGCGCAAATCTTGTCGGAATGCACCCTGGCTTGCTCCGGATCCCCCGCCTCCAATGCGCAGCGTGCAATTCCACCCAGGGCGTCCACGGCGTACCCGGGAGCACCAACCTGTTGGAAGCTTTCATACGCCTCCTGAAAGCAACTTTGTGCCATGTCACATTGACCGGCAGCCTCAAAATTCAGTCCTTGGTAGGTGTGGCAGGCGGCCAGCGCCAGGGCATCATTGATCTCCCGGCAGGCGACCTGCGCCTCTTCCAGCCATCGGCGTGCATCCAGATGTTCTCCCAGGCGGTAGTAAGCCAACCCCAGGTGGAGCTGGTTGTAGGCCACCAGGCGCGGGTTTTCAATGGCATTTGCAATTTCCAGAGAGTTAATGAAAGTGTCCACCCCACGCTGGAAAAATCCGGATTGTGTGTAGATGTAGCCCAGGTTGATCATGCCGGTAGCCTTGAGATTGTGCTCCCCCAGGCGATCCAGGATCTGGATCGATTCTTCGATCAAGCGCACCGCGCGGGATATATCCACCACCTGGTAGTAGGTGAAGACATTGCCCAGTACCTTGGCTAATGTGTCGTCGTCTCCCAGTTCCCGCGCATATGCCAGAGCCAGATCAGCGGTTTCTTGGGCAGCCTCCATTTCACCCAGGAAGGTCAGGGCGACGACTTTTAAGCCAAGGATGGATGTCTCCACAATGCGATTGCCAGCTCTTCTGGCTGCTGCCAATGCTTTTTCATGCGCGTTGAGTTCTTTTTGATATTCTCCCTGCGAGTTGTAAAAATATGCCTGCCGGTAGTAGGCCTGCGCCAGAAGGTTGTCATCGCTGATCTGTTGGGCTAACGTGAGCAGCTCCTGGTCTGCGGCTACGCGAGCTTCTTTATCACCGAGAATACCGATGATCTCATCCAATTCGAACAGCACCTGCCAGCGTTTACCCATCTCCTCATCCGGGAGCAAATCCAGGGCCTGGGTCAGGTTTGCCCGGGATTCCTGCATGGCGACCTGGGCTTTGGCTCGCAAGGCGGCCCGGTATAACCAATCCGAGGCGTAGATTGTGCTGCCGGCCGCCAGGTAGTGACCAGCAATTACAGCCGCATATTCTTCCGTTCGCTCGTTTGCCTGGGTGGCGGCCACCATCCAGTCTGCGGTCAGGCCATGGAAAACTCGTCTATCCCTTTTGGGGATGGTTTCATAGGTGACATCCCGGAACATGATATGTTTGAAGCTGTATTCTCGTGTACCTCTGAAGGTGGATTCACCCCGGTCGAAGATCAGCTCCCGATTGAGCAGTGAGGGTAGATAAGCCTCCGCTTGGATGGGAACCTCCAGATCGGTAAAAAATCCCGAAGTTTCCCCTACCTGTTTAATGGTCTGGTCCCAGAAGTCCTTACCGATCACAGCGGCTAACTGCAGGAGACATCGTTCACCTGCTGGCAGGCTGTCGAGACGGGCCTGCAGGACACCGGTCAAGGTGGCTGGCACCTGCACCTCGGTCAAGTTCGATGGTTCTACCTGCCAGGCACCTTCCCCTGGCAGGATGACCTGGTTTTCGATGAGCATTTTGATCAGCTCTTCAATATAAAAAGGGTTGCCTTCCGCATGGTTGACCACCAGGTCACGAAGTTCATCCGGGATGCAGTCGACCTTCTGTAGAACCTCATCTACCAGGTGCTTGCTCTCAGATGTTGACAGCGGATGCAGCTTGATGAGCGTGTGAAAATCCTGCTCACTGCCCCAGGAAGGATGCCGCTCAAACAGCGGAGTGCGGGTAACACAGACGATCAGCAACCTGGTTTGGGGAGTGATGCTTCCGATCGTGCTGATCAAATCTAAAGAGCGGTCATCCACCCAATGCAGATCTTCGATCAAGATCACCCCGGGGATTATGGCAGAAATGCCTGTGAAGTATTCCTCCAGGTATTTAGTAGCTTGCTCGCGCAGCTGTGCCGGTTGGCTGAGCACACCCTTCAAGGTGGCGCATTGGTTGCAGTCAAATCCCAGCAGCTGGCCGATGAAATGCGCCCGCATCCGGCCTGGTTCCCCCTGGCCGAAGATCTCTCCAATACCACCTTCCAGTTTCTGGATCACGGTTTCATTGGAGTCGCTGTCGAAAATCTCGAAGCGGTAGGCGAACAAATCTCGCCACATGGCGTAAGGCTGGCTTTGGGTATCCTGGCGCCCCCGCCCCAGAAACACACGAACGAAATCAGGTAATGTATTCTCCCAATTGCGGTATTCAAACAAGAGCCGAGATTTTCCGATGCCCGCCTCACCAGAAATGGTGATCATCTCACCCTTACCTGAGGAAATTAGGTTCTTACGCGCAGTCTTCAGGTGTTTGAATTCCCCTTCCCGGCCGACCATGCGGGTCTCGATGCCTTCCACCCAGCGGGTGTGGATCCTTAAGCTGCGTTCTTTTGCGTTCAGCACATGGTAAACAGGAATTTTCTGATCAAACCCTTTCGCAGTGATTGGCTCTAAAAGCTCAACGTCGAAAATTCCACGAATATGCCGGTAAGTATCATGCGAGATCAGCAGCCCATTAGGCGGCGCATGGTCCTCTATACGCTTGGCTAAATTAACCGTGCTGCCCATGATGGTATCTTCTGCTTCCGTAACTCCTCCCACGGCCACCAACCCGGTGTTGACCCCCACCCGCACCTGGAAATCCTGGATACCCCGCTCAGAACGCAGTTCTTTCGCTATTTCCTTGGCAATATCGATGATCGTCAGGCCAGCGTGAACGGCCTGTTCGGGATCATGCTCGTGGGCCTGCGGGGTGCCAAAGACAGCCTTGAAGCCATCGCCTCGGAAGCGGGTGACGTGCCCATTGTGATTCGGTATTGGTTCGGCGAGGCGCTGCAAGGCACCATCGATGATGTCACGGTTATCCTCCGGATCGAGGTGCAAGATGATCTCTGTTGAAGCGACGATGTCGGCGAAGAGGATGGTGACCTGCTTGCGCTGCTGCTCGGGAAAACCGCCCTGGGTTTCTATCTCGGCGATTTTCTCCTGCAGCGGGATCATGGCCGTGTCAACGACCTGATCGCCAAGGACCATACGCTGGGTCTCCAGGTGTTCGATGGCCTGGGACAGGCGTTCGAGTTCGTTCATATCCTGATCCACG
>DATKXE010000132.1:0-4108 GCA_035529195.1 Anaerolineales bacterium | reverse complement strand
CCCCATAGTCCCGTCAGCCTGGATACTCATAGGCTCCAAAATCTGAAAATAATGAATTGGAATCTACCCACGCCGACCCTCTACGAAGAGGCGCTGAAAAGAAATGAAGCCATCATGGCCCACTTGGGACCGCTGGTGGTGCGCACCGGTCACTTTACCGGTCGCTCTCCAAACGATAAATTCATCGTCGATGAGCCCACCAGCAGTGGCTGCGTGTGGTGGGGAAAGGTCAATCGCCCGATCACGGAAGATCGTTTCGATGAACTGCATCGCCGCATGGCTTCCTATTTGCAGGGAAAAGATGTCTTCGTCCAGGATTGCTACTGCGGCGCAGACCCTGAATACCGCCTTCCTGTGCGCATCATCACGCAATATGCCTGGCACAGCCTGTTCGCCCGTAACATGTTTATCCTGCCCACCGATGAAGAATTGGCCAGGTTCGAACCGCAGTTTGTCGTCCTTGACTGCCCTGGATTCCATGCCTTCCCCGAGGTGGACAAAACAAATTCCGATACATTCATCCTGGTTAATTTCGCCAAGAAACTGGTCCTGATCGGCGGTACCGAGTACGCTGGCGAGATCAAAAAATCGGTTTTCACCGCCATGAACTACTTCCTGCCCTTTGAAAATGTGCTCCCCATGCACTGCTCTGCAAATTACGGCTCAAATAACGATGTGGCGCTTTTCTTTGGTTTGAGTGGCACCGGTAAAACCACGCTGTCAGCAGACGTCGCCCGCACCCTGATCGGCGATGACGAACACGGCTGGAGCGATAACGGCATCTTTAATTTTGAGGGCGGCTGCTACGCCAAGGTGATCAATCTGTCACCCGAAGCCGAACCAGAGATCTACCAAACCACGCGCAGGTTTGGGACCATCCTCGAAAACGTCGGCATCAATACCGATACCCGCACCCTCGACCTGAAAGACGCCACATTAACTGAGAACACCCGTGCTGCTTATCCGATCTCCCACATTCCCAACGCTTCAGAAACTGGTACCGGCGGTCATCCGCAGAACATCATCTTCCTGACAGCTGATGCCTTCGGTGTGCTGCCTCCGATATCAAAACTGACTCCTGAACAAACCATGTACCACTTTATCTCTGGGTACACCGCCAAGGTCGCCGGCACAGAACGGGGCATCACGGAACCCAAGGCAACCTTTAGCGCTTGTTTTGGCGCGCCCTTCATGGCTCAGCATCCCAGCGTTTACGCTGACTTGCTGGGAGACAAGATCGCTAAACACGGTGCCAAATGCTGGCTGGTGAACACTGGTTGGACCGGAGGATCTTATGGGGAAGGGCAGCGCATCAAGTTAGCCTATACCCGGGCCATGGTCAATGCTGCCCTGGATGGAGAATTGGATAATGTTGAATATGTCCAGGATCCGATCTTCGGACTCCAGGTTCCAACCAGCTGCCCGAATGTGCCCGACCGAGTCCTTAAGCCACGCCTCACTTGGCAGGATGGCGCAGCTTACGATCGACAGGCGCAGGAATTAGCTGCCATGTTTATCAGCAACTTCGCTCAATTTGCAGACCAGGTACTGCCCGAGATCAGATCAGCTGGACCTGTGGTGATTAAATAATTTTTACCTCTCTGGCTATAAATCGGGTCGCTTAGAACCTTTCGAAGGTATTTAGTCAAGAGGTGACTTATGTCCATAATCGATCAAAGCAATTTGGGGGTCTTAACCAGCGGTGGAGATGCACCGGGCATGAACGCCGCCGTGAGAGCGGTTGTTAGAACTGCCCTTTCTCGAGGCATTGCTGCATATGCTATCCAGGATGGATATCGTGGATTGGTGGAGGGCGGCGATAAAATCCGGGAAATGAACTGGGAGTCTGTTGGCGGCATTCTGCAGCTGGGGGGTACTGTCATCGGTACGGCCCGTTGTGATGAGTTTCGCACACCCGAAGGGCGCCGGCTCGCTGCCCGGAACCTGATCCTGAATCATATCGACCGCCTGGTGGTGATCGGTGGCGATGGCAGCCTGACCGGGGCCAATATCTTTCGCCAGGAATGGCCTGACCTCTTGCAGGAGCTTTTAAACCAGGAGCAAATCAGCCCGCAGGATGCCCAGGCTCATCCCCAGTTGCAAATTGTCGGTTTGGTTGGTTCGATCGATAATGACATGTTTGGTACCGACATGACCATTGGTGCCGATACTGCCCTGCACCGCATCACTGAGGCTATTGATGCGCTTTCAAGCACAGCCGCCAGCCACAACCGCACATTTGTTGTGGAAGTGATGGGACGCCACTGTGGCTACCTGGCGCTGATGGGTGGCATTGCCACCGGCGCGGATTGGGTGCTGATCCCGGAGAACCCTCCCGAAGGGCAAATTTGGGAAGCGGAAATGTGCGCGGCATTGAAATCCGGCCGCGAAGCCGGTCGCCAGCACAGCATCGTTGTAATCGCCGAAGGCGCACGCGATTGCTATGGAAACCCGATCACCAGCGAATATGTCAAAGGGGTTCTCGAAGAACGTTTGCAGGAGGAAGTGCGTATCACTATCCTGGGGCACGTCCAGAGAGGCGGATCACCAAGCGCTTTCGATCGCTATCTGGGCACTGTCCAGGGATATACAGCCGTTGATGAGTTGCTGACTCAAAAACCAGATCAGGAACCAAAATTAGTCGGCATCCGCCAGCACAACGTGGTGCGATCCTCCCTCATGGAGTGTGTTGCCCAAACTCAACAGGTAGCCGAAGTAATCAAAGCCCAGGATTTTGAAACTGCGCTTGGGATGCGGGGTGGCAGCTTTGCTGAGTCATTTCGCATATTTCGCACCATCTTGCGTTCCCACCCTCGACCGCCACAGGCTGGCAAACGGCGCCTGCGGCTAGCCATCATGCACGCGGGTGGTCTATCCCCGGGCATGAACACCGCGGTTCGAGCAGCCGTCAGGTTGGGCATGGATAAAGGCCATACCCTTATAGCCATTCGCCGCGGCTTTCATGGTTTGATCAACGGAGAGATCAGCGAGTTGGACTGGATGAGCGTCAGTGGCTGGGTTTCTAAGGGCGGGGCCGGGTTGGGTACCAGTCGCCACGTTCCTTCTGGGCAAGATTTCTATGCCATTGCTAAAAACTTGGAAACCCACCAGGTGGATGGTTTATTGATCATCGGTGGTTGGTCAGGTTATGAGGGCGCCTTCCAGCTCTTCAACCGGCGCAGCGATTACCCCTCCTTCAATATCCCTATCGTCTGCTTACCAACTTCTATCGACAACAACCTGCCGGGTACAGAGCTGAGCATCGGCGCTGATACCGCCTTAAACAGTATTGTCACCAATGTGGACAAGATCAAGCAATCCGCTGTCGCTTCATGTCGCTGTTTCGTGGTGGAGGTCATGGGGCGTGACTGCGGTTATCTTGCCTTGTTAAGCGGTTTGGCGACTGGCGCAGAGAAAGCCTATTTACCAGAGCAGGAGCTCACCCTGGCCGAATTACAAGAGGATGTGGCCAACCTGATCGATGGATTTAATAGTGGTAAACGCTTGGGGTTAATGATCCGCAACGAGAGAGCGGGTGGGCTTTATGACAGCACTTTCATGTCCACTCTCTTCGAACAGGAGGGCGCCGGACTTTTCGATGTGCGCCAGGCGATCTTAGGACATATTCAGCAGGGAGGCAATCCTTCGCCGTTCGACCGCATCCAGGCTACCCGTCTGGCCTCCCAGAGCATTGAATTCCTGTTATCGGAGATCGACAACCCGGTGCCTGCGGCATCCATGGTAGGTTTAAAAGGAGGGGAGATCGAATTTTCCAGTATTTACGATTTCCCGCGCCTGGTTGAACCGGGTTACCAGCGTGTTAAGCAGCAGTGGTGGCTGAGGCTGCTCCCGATTGTAGAAACGATGGATCAACCCCCAACCCAAAACAAAACCAGGGATCAAACCTTTACCCGCTGATACCCTAAAGTTTTGGCTGGCGAAATTAAATCCCCCAAAGCAGCCATCTGCTGCTCAGGTCGAGTAGCGGCGAGACAGATCCCACACTAAGCCCCGCTGAGGTGCAACCAGGAAGACAACCAGGAAGATGACCGTGGTCGTCAAAACGATCGCCGCCCCGGATGCCACATTGAGATGGTAGCTGGTAAAA
>DATKXE010000131.1:0-2103 GCA_035529195.1 Anaerolineales bacterium | reverse complement strand
GGTTGCATCGACTACTGGAAGTGGATTTGCAAAGACTGCCCGTGCGGTACCTGCCAGCTGCAGAGAGACGATCAATGCAATGATAAAGATCAACATACCCGCCATCATCACAACCGGCATTAAGCGACCGTACCAGGGGGCATCTGGCATAGTGGGGCGTACCTCTGCGGGTAGATTAGCCAGCACTTTTCCACCGGCCTGCATCAAGTTGTCCAAGATGACCCTCAATGCCATCACGATACCACCCAGGACCATTCCAAGCCCTAAGAATTTTAGATAAGGCAGCCAAAGGTTGGTGCTTTCTATCGCTGCCCGTTCCGCCAGGAGAGTCGTCTCCCTGATAGCCTTGCTCTCGGAGAAATACGCAGCTGCGGTTTGGGAATTGAAAAAGCCGATCACAACCGCCAGGGCTACGATCATGAATCCCATCCAGATAAGTATTGGGAACTTTGGAGCCATCTTACTGATAATTTTTTGCATGGTTGTCTCCTAAATGATTAATTGATGATTTGTTTTACAAACAATCCTGAGTCTTACAAAGTGCAAATTTCCGATGAACTAATTCTGCGACGTGTCAGTGTTGTCAAATTCCTCATAGAACCTCCTGCTGGCGGCTAAAGAATGAAATCAAGTACGTCAATTGACAATACGTGACTATTGGTCCTTACTTTTGATCGTTATGTTTCCAGCAATTCCTGCAGCGAAATCCGGTATTCTCCCCCTACCCAATGGATCAAGGTTTCACATTCTGAGGGCAACGGAATAGGCCAAGCGATAATGAATTGGTGTTGGGGAATCTCGAGGAGGGTTTGAAGTTTTGCAGATCGATAAAGGTGGAAATGATCTGACACAGCTGGGGTCAATGCGATTTATCGCGCGTATTAAAGGAGGCCGGAATTACAAACCACAACTTGCTTAGAAAACCGCCTCATTTTCAAACAGCAAACGTTATTTCCCGGGATATGTGACCTGAGATAGGCAGAAATATTGGAATCTCATTAGGGGACATCCTTGTGCAGTAAGATACCATTTCCATTTTCCGTCAAAGAGGGCATATGGGGCAGCTGCCCGGATGAAAAAAAAGATTTATTGATCGGAGAGAAACTTATGGATTTTGGAATACTAGTCGCATTCGGCGCAGGTGTCCTGTCCTTCCTTTCGCCCTGTGTTTTTCCTTTAATACCCGCCTACCTGGCACAGCTCACTGGAACTTCATTTCAGGAGCTGCAGGAAATGGAAGATAATGATCGTCGCCGAATAATGGTGAGAAATTCAATTGCCTTTGTGGTTGGTCTGGCGATCGTGTTCACATTGTTTGGTGCTTCAGCCACTTTCTTTGGCCGCTTTTTCTTGAACAACCAGGTATTAGTGGCACGTATCGCGGGTTTTGCTATTGTGCTTTTTGGTTTGCATATGCTGGGTGTCATCCAGATACCGTGGCTGAACCGTGAATCCCGCATGGACCTGGCAGAAGCTCGCGGGCGGTCTGCTGGTCTATCGGGCTCCATGCTGATGGGTGCCGCTTTTGGGGTGGGATGGACACCCTGTATTGGCCCTGTGCTGGCATCCATCCTGGCTATTGCCAGTCAGGCAGACACTGTCCTCACTGGAATGGTCCTGCTCCTGGTTTATGCTCTAGGTCTGGGAGTTCCCTTCATCTTGATGGCGCTGGTCCTGAACAAGACTGCAGGTCGGACGGCAATGGGCAAAATACGTAAATATATGCCGCAGCTGTCTGCTGCCAGCGGTGCGCTGCTTATTTTCATGGGATTACTGGTATTTACCGGAAATCTAATAGATTTAAGAAATTTGTTTACTGAAACATTCGGAACCGGATTAACTCTCTAAACCTGTTTCGAGGAGTATGACGATGAAGAAATTTTGGAAAGTATCAGTTTTGATCCTTGTTGCAGGGATCATGGTGGGAGATCTGCTGCTGGATTACCGCACGCAAGTTCAGGCTCACCCCCAAGATACAGAGGCTGCCGAATTGTTGGATGTAAATGTAGGTATCGCAGTGGGTGATCTGGCACCTGATTTTACCGGCACCACTGTTGATGGACAGGCAATTACCTTGAGCGAACTGAGCGGAAAGCTGGTCGT
>DATKXE010000130.1:0-4896 GCA_035529195.1 Anaerolineales bacterium | reverse complement strand
ATTGGTCGATTCAATTCTCACATTAAGTCAACAATTACCTGAAAACTCACCCATCACTTATGACAATCAACATGGACTAGGTTGGTTTGATCCTCGAGGGTGGCAAGTTTATTTTGGATCTGGTGGGGAAGATATGGAAATTAAGTGGAAAGTATATTGGAAAACCTTTAAACGGTTGAAAAACGCGGGTATACAACCCGCATTTATCAGCGT
This sequence comes from Anaerolineales bacterium, assembly GCA_035529195.1. Classification (GTDB taxonomy): domain Bacteria; phylum Chloroflexota; class Anaerolineae; order Anaerolineales; family UBA4823; genus PFL25. The sequence continues at coordinate 4,683 of DATKXE010000130.1, read as the reverse complement.
GGAATATGTTCACGCCCCGTATTATCGCCTGGAGCGGTAAAAATGAACGAACCGATTATCGTCGGAATTGATATTGGCACCACAAAAATTTGTACCCTCGTGGGTCGCGTAGAAGAGGATGGGCTCTTACGCATCCTTGGAGTTGGGATTGAACCATCACAAGGGATGCGTAAGGGTGTCCCGGTGGATGTCCGGGCGGTAACGCAGGCTATTTCTCGTTCAATTGAAAAGGCTGAACGTACCTCAGGTATGGAAATCACCTCGGCATTGGTCAGCCTGGCCGGATCACAAGTATCATCTGTGAACAGCAGGGGAGTGGTTGGTGTTTCGGGTCGAACAATCAGCGAGGATGATGTAATCCGTTCTATGGAAGCTGCGCGAGCGGTGGCAATACCTCATAACCGCGAGGTTATCCATGTAATCCAACGCGGATTTACTGTTGATGGGCAACCCGGAATTCGCATGCCATTAGGCATGCATGGATATCGCCTAGAAGTAGAAACTCATATCATCACTGTTGCGGCGTCCGCAGTGGAGAATCTGAGAAATTGTGTTCTTCAAGCGGGTGCAAATACCAACCAATTCGTATTAAATCCACTAGCTTCTGCAGAAGTTGTACTCTCAGAGACAGAACGGGAAATGGGAGTAGTTGTATGTGATGTTGGTGGTGGTACAACAGACATGGCGATATTTATTGAAGGTGATGTTTGGCATACGATGGTGCTGGGTGTTGGCGGTGATCACATCACCTCGGACATTGCGCATGGATTACGCTTGCCGATTTCCCAGGCTGAAGAAATCAAGAAGCAACATGGTCATGCCGTTGAAACACAAATTGGTGAGAACGAAGAATTTCATGTGCGCCCATTTGGAGAAGAAAACCCTCTTCAGGTTCGGCGTCGCGAGCTGGCATTAATCATCGAAGCAAGAGTGGAAGAAATATTCAGCTTGGTATTACAGGAGATAAAGCGGTCTGGATATGATGGATTGCTACCAGCAGGGATGGTCTTAACCGGAGGCTCAAGTGGAATTCCCGGCATCCACACTATCGCTTCCCAGGTATTAGGCCTACCGGTCAGAATCGCCCAGCCAGAGAATTTGATTGGTATGACAGACAAACTATATTCTCCAGCTTTTTCTACAAGCGTTGGTTTGTTGAAGTGGTCAATGTTGATGACTGAAATTGGTGGAGAGATTTCTCAACCAAGAGTTAGTTCACATAGAGGAGGTTTCGATTGGGAATATGTAAAGAGCTTATTACGTCGCCTGTTTCCGTAGATGCATTTATCTATCTACCTTTAAATTGGTAATGTTACCGGTATATCGAAAATAACTAATTCACCATAAATCACATGATTCGAAGGAGAAGAAACGAATGAACGCAATGGTAAATCCCCCCAACCAAGTTGAATCCTTTGCTAACATCAAAGTTGTCGGTGTTGGCGGAGGCGGATGTAATGCCGTCGACCGAATGATTGAGGAAGGATTACACGGTGTAGAATTTATCGCTATAAATACTGATGCTCAGGCATTGATGTTATCCAAAGCACCAGTTAGGGTAAGAATCGGTGATAAATTGACCCGCGGATTAGGCTCAGGTGGTAATCCAGAGACGGGTAAAAAAGCTGCAGAAGAGTCAGCTGAAGAAATGTATGATGTCCTTCGAGGCGCCGATATGGTGTTCATCACCGGTGGTATGGGTGGTGGCACTGGAACTGGTGGTTGCTCAATTGTGGCTCAAATTGCCCGAGAGGTAGGTGCGCTCACCATCGGTGTGGTAACACGCCCGTTTACTTTTGAAGGATCGCGCCGCATTCAAGCTGCCGAAAGTGGTATCCAACAACTCAAGGAACAAGCTGATACATTAATTGTGATCCCAAATGATCGCTTGCTGCAAATAGTTGACAAACGAGCGAATTTGCACGAAGCGTTCAATATTGCAGACGATGTCCTGAGACAGGGCGTTCAAGGGATTTCTGAATTGATCACCGTACCAGGACTCATCAACTTAGACTTCGCAGATGTCCGAACGATTATGTCTGAAGGTGGTGCGGCATTAATGGCTGTTGGAAACGCCAAAGGTGATGAAAGAGCGCGAGAAGCAGCTGAAAAAGCGATCTCCAGTGAATTGTTGGATATCACCATTGATGGTGCACGTGGAATCTTGTTCAATGTTACCGGTGGTCCAGATATGACTCTGTTTGAGGTCAACCAGGCAGCCGCGATCATAAAGGAGACCGCACACCCAGATGTCAATCTGATCTTCGGCGCCGTGATTGATCCAACATTTGGTGATCAGTTGCGCATAACCGTGATCGCGACTGGGTTTGAACAAACAGGTATTCCTCGCCGCCTATTGGAGAAATCATCCAAACCGCGAGAAAATGAGATTGCTCAATATCCAGAAACCAGCGATGTTTTAGCCAATACGGGCAAGCCATCAGATTTCCAACCACGAACATTCAATACCGAAGATCTGGATATTCCAACTTTCTTAAGAAATCGAACTCGATAGGGAAGTTAATTTGTCTTCGTATGCGAGGCATTTCATTGGGAAATGCTGAATAACATGTTCTAATCGGTTTTTGCCGAAAATGGTGGGATCGATTAGGGAAAATCAATATTTTAATGGGAAACTCTTGCTCGAATCATGAGGCTCCTCATCCCCTTCCCGGGATTGCCTTCCCCTGGGATGGGGATGAGGTCGGTTAATTTATTTCTGAAAATATTAAGGTTAGATTTGACTTGATTGGCTTGTCAATAAATCAGAGGTATGCTAGAATACCTGCCCAGGAAATACCACATGTAGGGGTGGTCCTAATAACACCGCCATATATGGCGGCTTCATTTGTTCTAATAAAGGGGTTGTGATGCGTTGTCCTTATTGTCAGGGTAAAGATTCTCGGGTAGTGGATACATCCCATGATACCCGAGGTGGAATTCGCCGTAGACGTGAGTGCAACAATTGCAGCCAACGATTCAGCACATATGAAAGGGCAATCCTCGCCAATCCCTTGTTGGTCAAGCAGGATGGTACACGTGAAGAATTCGACCGTGATAAATTGCTGGCCGGAATTCGAATTTCATGCGCCAAGAGACCGGTCTCTGCCGCAGAAATCGAGCGTTTAGTTGGAGAAATTGAATCAGCCCTTCAGGCGATGGGACGCTCAGAAGTGTCCTCTAGGGTTGTGGGGGACATGGTAATCGCCGGATTAAAGGAGATGGACCAGGTTGCTTATATCCGGTATGCAATTGTTTATCTCGGACTAGATGATTTGAGATCTATCCGGGACGAAATCGATCATTTACTTGATATCTAATTTATTGTTTTTCTAAGAACATCTTCTCACTCGGGATGTTTTTCTTTGCATAGAAGTTGGTATACCTGTCAGGAGGTAGATTAATGTTTAAAGAGGAGAATGCAAAAGTCAAGACTGAAAGCAGTGGTATTTTACCCACCCCACCGTTACCGGCAGAATTAAAAAAAGTAGAACTCACTGAAAATGCTCACCAGGTATTTACTCGCCGCTATGTTCGTCGGGATGAGAACAGCGAACCAATCGAAGCAGTAGAAGAGACTTTTTGGAGAGTTGCTTATCATGTAGCCAAGGTTGAAGCAGAATGGGGAAAAGATGTCGAATTAATCGCCAGAAGTTATTATGAGTTATTATCCACAAGAAGATTTTTCCCCAATTCCCCAACATTTACTGGTGCCGGCACACCACTTGGTCAATTAGCAGCCTGTTTCGTACTACCTGTTTCCGATGATATGGGGAGAAATTCAGCTGGTATTTTTCAAACTTTGCGGGATGCTGCATTAATCCAACAAACTGGAGGAGGAAATGGTTTTTCCTTCTCCCGCTTACGACCCAAAGGCACACTGGTAAAAACGTCAGCTGGACAAGCCACTGGCCCTGTGGGATTTTTACGTGTTTATGACAAGGCGTTCGGTGAGATCGCTCAAGGCGGGACACGGCGTGGAGCTAATATGGGGGTGCTGCGAGTGGATCATCCCGATATTGAAGATTTCATTACCTGCAAATCAGATGAGGACGCGATCACAAATTTTAATATCTCAGTTGGAATTACCGATGCTTTTATGGAAGCAGTCAAAGAGGATAAAGAATGGGATCTAGTATTCCCGGATGTTTCTTCTAAGAATTACAAATCATTCACCGGAACCATTGAGCAAGCTGAGCAGGACGGTATTCCCATCAAGGTTTATAAACGAGTACAAGCCAGGGAATTATTCGAGAAAATTGTTCATCAAGCCCATCATAATGGGGAACCCGGGGTCTTATTCATTGATGCTGCCAACCGCTCAAATCCTGTCCCACACTTGTACATGCTTGAGGCTACAAACCCGTGTGGTGAGCAGTGGTTAGGACCCTATGAGAATTGTTGCTTAGGATCAGTGAATCTTGCCCAGCATTTTGGTCCTAATAACAACGTTGATTGGGATGGTTTACAGAAGAGTGTTGAGCTGGCGACCCGGTTTCTTGAGGATGTTGTTCAAGCAAATTCTTATGTCCCGGCAGTTCCCCAACTTCAGCAAGCAGCATATAGAGCTCGCAGGATAGGGCTTGGACTCATGGGCCTGGCGGACCTGATGTATCATGTTGGTGTTCGCTATGGTTCCGAAGTGGGCCAAGAATTCTCCGCCCAAGTTATGGAATTTATTCG
>DATKXE010000129.1:0-5758 GCA_035529195.1 Anaerolineales bacterium | reverse complement strand
TTGGCCTGAGAGGTGCGCTGTCCGGCAATATGGCGCTTGACGTAATCCAACTCCTTATCCAGGCGCTCCCGCTCCGCCTCGTAGATCTGCTGGCGCAGCTGCCAGCGTTCCTGGCGCTGGTGGAGATAGGCGCTGTAGTTGCCACGATAGGTCTCCCAGCCTGCCTGGTCCATTTCCCAGATATATTGGGCTACTTTATCCAGGAAGTAGCGATCGTGCGAAACCAGCAGGGCGGCACCTTCCCAGGAGAGTAAATAGCTTTCCAACCATTCCACCGCCGCCATATCGAGGTGGTTGGTTGGTTCGTCAAGGACAAGTAAGGCGGGTTCAGAGAGCAGCAAGCGTGCCAGCAGCGCGCGCGTACGCTGTCCGCCAGACAATTGGTTCAGTGGGTGGTCGTAATCCCGCGAGGTGAAGCCCAAGCCAGTCAAAACTTGCTGGATGCGGGTTTCATATGTGTACCCCCCCCGGAGGTCGAAGGATACCTGCAGCTTGCCGTAGCGCTCCAGCGCGTCTTGAGCCTGCCCGGGATCACCCATGGCAAGTTCCAGCTGGGCTAACTCAGATTCTATCTGGAGCAGCTCTTCGAAAGCGGTCAGACATTCCTGCCATAAACTGTGTTCTGCTGTAAGGACAGCTTCTTGCGGCAAATAGCCAATTGACAATCCCCGGCTAGGATTAAGATTGCCTTCAGACGGCTCTTCAAGCCCCACCAGGATGCGCAGCAAGGTGGTTTTACCGATACCATTCGGCCCAACGATGGCGATGCGGGCTCCCTGCGGTATACTCAAGGATATGCCAGAGAAGATATCATCGGGCCCGAAGGATTTTGAGAGGTTGGAAGCAGTGAGGAGCGGCATAGGGAACTTTTTGGGGTCATTTTGCGTCTTTGGAAAGTATCTGGCAAGACCCGGAACACTAATTTTACCCTAAGCAGAGGAATTGCCCAGAGTGATATAATTATGTGCCATTTAACTGGCTAAAGGTAGCTATTTCGATCCCCGCTGTCTCTTTCTTCTCTGGACTCTTCCTGTAGGGAGAGAAGATGGATTCAAGCGGGTTTATCCTTTATCACACAAAACAATTATGAAGAAGAAGTGAAGTAAAAGAATGATGGATCAAGTTCAACAAGGAAGCTCGAAAACTAAAAAGACCGTAAAATCCAACTGGGTTTTTATTGGCTTACTGGTCCTGTTTTTTATCGTTGCCGGAGGGGCAGCTTACCTGACATTTAATTACGTCAAGGATTTCGTCGCCGCCTGGAATATCACCGATCTCCCGGGTATCGTCGTCAATCCGGGCTCTCAGCCAATCCAAAATTCCCCGGAAATAGGACCAGAAGCTGTAATTCCACCCGCAGTTGTGATCGGGCCAGAGCCCATACCCTGGGATGGTGCCAGCCGGGTTAATATCCTGGTGATGGGTCTGGACTATCGCGATTGGTTGAGTGGAGAGGGAGCTCCTCGAACGGATACCATGATCCTGGCCTCGGTCGATCCATTAACCAAGACGGCGGGTATCCTCTCGATACCGCGCGACCTGTGGGTGAGCATACCCGGATTTGAAGATCCCAACCGCATTAATGTCGCCTACCGATTTGGGGAGACCTACCAGCTGCCGGGAGGGGGCCCCGAAATAGCGATGAAAACCGTGGAGGGATTGCTGGGCTTAAAGATCGATTATTACGCCCTGATCGATTTCTACTCATTTGAGAAATTTATCGATGAGATCGGCTTTGTCGAGATTGATGTGCCGCGCAACATTTGGGTTGATCCGATTGATGGACCCACGGTTAAACTGAAACGTGGTGCCCACGACCTTCCGGGAAACCTGGCGCTGGCATATGCCCGGGCTCGCAATACAGAAGGTGGTGATTTCGACCGTGCTGGACGTCAAATGCAGGTCATCATGGCGATCCGGGACCGGGTTTTAAGCTCGGATATGCTCACCACTTTAATCAGTCGTGCCCCGGGAATATACGAACAGCTTTCTGCAGGGGTGCAGACCAACCTGACCCTCGAACAAGCTGTTCAATTGGCCTGGTTGGTGCAGCAGATTCCAGAAGAAGAGATCAAGCGCGGCGCGATCGGCACGGATCATGTAACCTTCGGTAAATCGCCAGATGGCGACGATGTGCTCAAACCACGACCGGAGCAGATTCGATATTTACGGGACGAGATTTTCGCCTCTACCGGATTAGCCAGCCCAGCTATGGCAGGTGCTGACCCGCAAGAATTGATGCGCACTGAAAATGCGAGGGTCTCGGTAATGAATGGAGCCGGGACTCCCGGTTTGGCAACCCGTACTACAGAATTCCTGAACGCCCAGGGTGTTAATGTAATCAACACCGGGGACGCAGCTGAGCTCAACAGCGCGACGACCATCATTTCCTATACTGGAAACCCGTATACGGTCGGTTATCTGGTCGAACTGATGGGTATATCAGAAAACAAGATATTTATCCGTTTTGACCCGTCCAGCCAGGTTGATGTAGAGATAATTCTCGGCTATGACTGGGCAAACAATAATTCTATGCCATAATAATAAGCGCCTATGGACAGCAGTCAAGAATATAAAACCAAACAAAAATCCACGCTGGCTTCAAACAAGCTGCTGATCGGATTGGTGGCAGCCTTTTTGCTGGCCGGAGTGGTGACGGTTTGGCTCACATTTTCTGCAGTTAAAGACCTGGTGGCTGCCTGGGATTTAACCAGCCCAGCCAGCCTATCGCTTGAGAATCCACAGGATGCAAGTGCGGTCATACCAGAAGATTTGGGCTCGCAAGGCGAAGTACCACTGCAGACCGCGGGAGGCCCACCAGCTGTCCCCTGGGACGGTAACAGCCGCATCAGCGTGCTGGTGATGGGCTTAGATTCACGCGAAGAAGATAGCGATGACATCCCGCGCACCGATACGATGATCCTGTTCTCATTAGACCCGCAAAGCCGCACGGCAGGCATGCTGTCCATTCCACGTGATTTGTGGGTGGAAATCCCTGGTTTTGATTACAGCAAGATCAACACGGCTTACCGCCTGGGTGAGGTGTATAACGTTGCTGACCGTGGTCCTGGCCTGGCGTTAAGCACGGCAGAAAACTTGTTGGGCATGGAGATCGATTACTATGCCATGGTTGACTTCAACGCCTTCGAGGACTTTATCGATGAATTGGGCGGAATTACCGTCAGCGTCCCCGAAAAGATCGTGATCGATCCCCTGGGAAAACACAACACAGAAACCTTGAAAGCGGGTGAAAACCTTTTACCAGGCTACCTGGCTTTGGCATATGCCAGGTCCAGGAACACCTCGGGCAGCGATTTTGACCGGGCAGGACGCCAGCAGCAGGTAATCATGGCTATCCGCGACCGGATCCTGAGCGCTGAAATGCTGCCAACATTAATCAAGAATTCTCCCGCTCTGTACCAGAGCCTGTCTGCGGGAATCAGCTCGAATTTAACGCTAATGCAGCTGGTGCGTTTGGCTTGGGTCGCCCAGCAGATCCCGGAAGAGAATATCCGCCAGGGTGTGATCGGGGTTGACCAGGTTGATTTCGCTTATTCGTATGACGGGCAGGACATTCTGAGACCACTGCCCGATGAGATCCGGCAGCTACGCGATCAGATCTTCACCATCACCGGCCCGGTGGTCCCGATGGCACCCCAATCGGATCCGCAGGAATTGGTGGATGAAGAATATGCAACGCTGCTGGTCCTGAACGGTACTTATACGCCAGGATTAGCTTCCCAGACAGCAGATTATCTGCGCTCTTCTGGACTTACAGTCACCGAACCGGGTAATGCCGATGAAAACTACCTGATGACGACCATCATTGACTACACCGGTAATCCTCACACGGTGGAAATGATCGTGGAATTGATGAGCATTTCCCCAGAGAATGTGTTCCATCGTTATGATGTTACTGGCCAGGCGGATGTGGTGGTGATCGCCGGCGAAGATTGGGCAAGCGATAACCCAATGCAGTAACCCGGGTGTCAAGCGGCGAAATTCCGAAGTAGGAGGGTGTGACGCTGATAGATACCCTGACCGGCTCGGTAGAGCGCATCACGTATTACAACCCTGAAAACGGCTACAGTGTAATCCGGCTCCATCCAGATCAGCCTACGGGTCCGGGCTTCTCGAGCGAAGACCTGGCTACAGTGGTTGGCAATCTACCTGAACTGAGCCCTGGAGAACAGCTGCGCCTGACAGGCAGCTGGAAGAATCATCCCAAACACGGCTTACAATTTCAAACCGAAACCTGCGAGCAGATCGCGCCTGCCACTGTGGCAGGTATGCGGCGCTATCTAGGTTCCGGGTTAATTAAGGGCATTGGGCCGCGTCTCGCTGAGCGGATCGTCGACCAGTTCGGTGATCAAGCGCTGGAGGTGATCGAAAACCAGCCCCAGCGACTGCTGGAAGTGCCGGATATCGGTCCGAAACGCTCGGGTGCGATCGCCAGCGCCTGGATTGAACAGAAGCAGGTAAAAGATATCATGCTGTTCCTGCACAGCCATGAGGTCAGCACCAACCTGGCGATCAAGATCTATAAAGAGTACGGCAACCAGTCGTTAGCGGTGGTGCAGTCAGATCCCTACCGCATGGCAAAGGATATCCACGGCGTGGGTTTTAAAACTGCGGACCGGATCGCCCAATCGCTGGGTTTGCCACATGACCACCCCTCCAGAGTGGAGGCTGGTCTGGTTTATGCGCTCAACGAGATGATTAATAACGGTCATGTCTATGTGCCAAGGGAGGTTCTGTCCGAGGCTGCACTGGAATTGTTAGGGGAAATTGAAGCCGAGCTGATCCCCGCGGCGATTGAACGGCTGCGGGAGCAAAACCGGGTCTACCAGGACCTGGTGCCCACAGAAAAAACCATCCCGGATAGGAAACCTGAGGCGGCTTCCCCCGGGGTCAGCGAAACGAAAGAGCAATACAACCAGCCGGCAATCTACCTGATGCCTTTCTATCACAGCGAGAAGGGAGTCAGCCAGCTGCTGGGGCGATTGGCTGCAAGCCTGCCCTCACGGATGAGCGACCTACCACCAGCTTTTGTCCCCCTCGACCCGCAGCTGACAGATGAACAAGCCGCGGCTATCCGCACGGCTCTCAGCCACCCGGTAAGCGTGCTGACGGGAGGCCCCGGGACGGGCAAAACAACGGCGCTTAAAGCACTCATTGAAGTGGCCGAATCAGGGCGCAAGTCTTATGCATTGGCTTCACCCACAGGAAGAGCTGCCAAGCGTCTGTCGGAAGCTGCCGGGCGACCAGCGAGTACGATTCACCGCCTGCTGGGTTTCTCTCCTAGAGAGGGCTTCAAGTTCAATGCCGAGAACCCGCTGAATATTGATCTGCTGGTAATCGATGAAGCCTCGATGCTGGACCTGATCCTGGCGCAGCAGCTGCTCAAAGCTGTGCCGCCCGGCTGCCACCTGCTGCTGGTTGGAGATGTCGACCAGCTGCCCTCTGTGGGTGCAGGAGATGTTTTACGGGACGTGATAGCCAGCGGGATCGCTCCGGTCACCCGTCTGAGCTATATTTTTCGCCAGGAATCCGGCTCCCAGATCATCACGAATGCCCACCGCATCAACCAGGGTGACATGCCGCTCTTTAAAGAGTCGGCTGAGATCGGGGATAATGATTTCTTTTTGTTCCCTGCTGAAGATGCGCAGGGTGCTGCCAGCTGGGTGCAGGATGTGGTCTGCAACCGCATCCCGGCCAGGTTCGGATTTGACGCCATGACGCAGATCCAGGTATTGGC
>DATKXE010000128.1:0-2466 GCA_035529195.1 Anaerolineales bacterium | reverse complement strand
GTAACTGCTCGAACCATCTCCACCTGTTGGGGTCGAAACTCGTAATCCGGAAAATGATGGGCAAAGGCACCGCCATATTCCAAAATGGCTGAAACCTCTTCCGGATCGAGCGCCTGAAATTCTGGGTTGGGCGCTAAAGGTGGCGAACCTTTCTCTGCTCGATCCTCGCCAAACCAGGGACCGCTGAAAGTTCGTGCGGTCTGGTGGGGATGGATGGTTTCTTGCGATCGTTCCTGGAGGGCAACCCGGAAGCCTAAATAACCACCCCATTCGATCTGTTCACCCAGACGGACAATATCTGTTAAAATTTCGAGGGGCAGCTCCTGGGCTTTATCGTGCAGCCGTAAGTAAACTCCATGCGTTACTAAGGCATCATCCAGGGCGCGGTGCGTGGCGGGAAGCGGGACCACCAGCTGACTTGCCAGAGAGCCTAATCCATAACGACTGGCATTGGGCATTAATACAGAAGCCATCTCGTAAGTATCGATCGTATCGTTATAGCTGAACAGGCGATGCCGCTGCAGGAAAGAGAGATCAAAGCGAATGTTATGCCCGATGATTACCGCATCTCCGACAAAATCATCAAGTTCTGCCAGGATATCGCTGATAGGGGGAGCATGGGCAACCATCTGGTTGCTGATGCCTGTCAGTTGGGTGATAAAGGATGGGACCTGACGGCCGGGATTAACCAGCGTGGACCACTCTTGTTCCACCCGGCGACCGTTAAAACGAACGGCCCCAATCTCCAATATGGCTTCTCGTTGGGGATCGAGGCCAGTGGTTTCGATATCTAAAGCCACAAATTTTGGCATGGGGGGATTATACCATCGGGGTCCTGCCTGGCCGATCCATACCAGGGCCAAGGAGTTACCCCAAGAATAAAACCTTCCATCCGAAACGATCCAGGCCGAGGAGAAAATTCTCGTGAAAGATCAATTAGCACGATGAACAATTCTGGCTGTGTTGAAGTAAATGTAAAGAGCTGATAACATATTTTTCTAACGGCAGGTTATCCTGCTCATAACACAGCGAGGTCGCATTTCGATTTACTATGCAAACTTGAAATCCTTTTCAGCCTTGCCAGATCAATCCAAAGAGGTGTTCATGATCGCCGATATTGCCAGACGTTTGCGAGAAAATATCCAGAAAGTGATAGTCGGAAAAGATGATGTCATTAATCTAACCCTGGTATCCGTGCTCACAGAAGGGCATCTCCTGCTGGAAGATGTACCTGGGATCGGAAAGACGACCTTAGCACGCGCCCTGGCGATATCGTTGGGCTGCAGTTTTCGCCGTATTCAATTTACTCCCGACCTGCTGCCATCCGATGTGACCGGTCTGAACTGGTTCAACCAGAAAGAACAAACCTTCGAATATCGACCGGGACCGATAATGAGCCAGGTTGTACTGGCGGATGAGATCAACCGCGCTACACCGCGCACCCAATCGGCATTGTTGGAGGCTATGCAGGAGCGGCAGATCACGATCGATGGTGTCACCCGTCTCCTGCCGCGCCCATTCCTTGTGATGGCAACTCAAAATCCAGTTGAATTGGAAGGCACTTTCCCACTTCCAGAAGCACAGGTTGATCGTTTTCTACTGCGCTCAGTGATTGGATATCCATCCGAGGAGGAGGAAAGTGCAATACTGGAGCGTTTCCGCAAGGAAGATCCGCTGTCTGTTTTGGAAGCAGTTACAACGCCCGAAGAGATCATGGATTTTCAAATCAAAAGACAAGATATCCGGGTGGAAACTTCAATCCGTGATTATGTGGTGGCAGTCGCCCGTGCAACGCGTGAACATCCTGAAATCGAACTGGGGGCCAGTCCCCGGGCGACACTTGCCCTTTATTGGGCTTCGCAGGCCTGGGCTGGAATCCAGGGACGCGATTATGTGCTTCCGGATGATGTCAAGTTTCTGTCTCCACACGTGCTGACGCATCGCTTGATGATCTCCCCGCAAGCCCAATTACGCGGCCGCAAACCTGAAGAATTGGTTGCAGATATTGTTGAGGCTGTCCCTGTTCCTGTAGAAGGATAAAGTGGAATTAAAGCGCTGGCTGCCTCTGTTCGTGGTGGGGATCATATTTGGGGTAGTGATGCGCGTCTCGCTGCTGGTTACATTCTTGTTAGTGCTCTTGATTGTGTTGAGCCTGGCATCCTGGTGGCAGAGACGTTCATTGGTGGGTGTTAACTACCTGAGGAAACCACATTATAAACGTGCCTTCCCCGGTGAGATCGTACCCTTGCGCATAGAGATTGAAAACCGCAAGCTGCTGCCATTGACCTGGCTGCGGGTCCAGGATCCGTGGCCAAAAGCTGTCGGTCCGGAGCAAGATGATGTGCTTGCACCGACCCATCGACCTGATCAAGGTTTGCTGACCCATGTCTTCAGCCTGCGTTGGTATGAACGCGCCAGGCGTTATTACCGCCTTAAATTCCGCAAGCGAGGGGTATATCAAATTGG
>DATKXE010000127.1:0-4589 GCA_035529195.1 Anaerolineales bacterium | reverse complement strand
CTACCCGGCGCGTGAGCTGCAGTCTCACTTTGCACTCCAGGATATTCCGGTGGAAACTGCTGAAGCAGGCCAGGTGCTTGATTTAGGTGAAGGCGCGTCATTGACCATCCTGGAGGTTGGTCAACGAGGCGCAGTCCTGCTGTTGGAGTGGGAGAATTTCCGCGCTTTGTTGCCCATCGGCCTGGATTTTGAGCTGCTCTCAGATCTTCAGTCCCAACCCGGATTAAAGGGAACTACAGCTGTATTGCTCGCCGAAAGCGGTTTTGCACCGGTGAACCCAAGGGAATGGTTTGAAGCGCTGAACCCCCAGGTCATCCTGCTCAGCGTCGCAGCTGGAGATCCGCAGGGTCTCCCATCGCCGGAGACCCTGGCGGCCGTGGAGGGCTATCACCTGCTGCGCACGGACCGCAATGGCTGGATCGAATTGATCACCGATGGCGAGCAGCTGTGGGTTGAGGTGGAGAGGAAGTAGATATAATATTTCTCTGGGTCTTGTTCTAATAATAGAAAAGTGAGAGTTTTGATGGAATTCAATCCAACGCTTGCACTCAATTATGCTCGCGAGATTTCCCGCCCGCGCAAGGTCGGTACCAGGGAAGAAGAAAAGGTCGCGCAAGAGATCGCCTGCCAATTAGTGCAATCTGGTTTCTCGGTGAACTTCCAGACCTTTCAGTTTTCTACTGCACATGGAATTACCCTGTCAGCAGAGATTCTTATCGGATTGGTATTGATCTTAACTACAATTTTGACTTTCGGCATTAGTGGCTGGCTTACGTTGTTTCAGGCTGGATTGTTATTACTGTTGATCGGTTTATTAGGTCCGATTAATAAAAAAATTCTAAACAGTTCAATTAGATCTGAGGATCAAGATCGCTCAAGCCTCTGGTCATCTTTATGCTGGAAATTGGGGACTCAATACAGGACAAAGAATCTCATCGCTACTTTACCAAATTCTTCAGGAGATCCCAAACTACCTCATTTATACCTTGTAGCCCATTATGATTCTAAGAGTCAAAAGCTCCCTCTGGTAATTCGAATTGCACTGTTTACGCTGGTAATCATGGGAAGCCTTGTTTTCGCGAGCCTGAATTTGCTAATTTCGGTCAACGAGGTGATTGCCCAATTTTCATCAGTAATTGGATCGATTGTAATCCTTTGCGGTGTACCATTGCTGTTTCTAGATTATGGCAACGATTCGCCAGGTGCGATAGATAACGCCTCGGGAGTAGGGCTTGTTCTCCACCTTGCAGAGGTAATTGCTGATCAATCTGCAATCAACGAAAGATTAAAGATTACGATTCTAATCACCAGTGCAGAAGAGGCTGCTGTTATGGGAGCACTGGCTTATGTCCAACAATACGAAGCTTACCTTCACCGCCAATCTGACGGCGGTGGACTGCATATTCTGAACTTCGATGGAACGGGCGTTGATGGCAAGCTATACAATGTTGGAAGTGAGCGACGATTTTCACCATCACCAGATACCAGTCTAATTAACCTGGTGCGACAAGCAAGTGAAGAATTGGGATTTCCAATTGGTCGCTTCTCTCTCCCGGGTGCCATGTTTGATCATATCCCTTTCGCTGAAAATGGATTTGATGCGGTCTCCATTATTGGGATCGGCAAATCTACCTGGTCAGTTCATACTCCAAAAGACTCGCCTGACAAATTACACATCCGAGGTTTTGAGCAAGCTGGGCGCATGGCGATCTGCGTGATTGAGAAAGTATCCGGGTCTAAGATAAACGGGAAGTAAGTCAACTATCTTGAATTAAAGGGAAAAAAACACAGCAGGTATTGGGCCAATTTAATCCCCGCGGATTAATCAGTGCGCTGGCGCGTTGGCAGTGAACAGAACCTTCTGGGCTGGATTCCGCAGCAAAATGATCAAGGCTGACCGTTCAGCGCCAGCGATAAAGACAGGTGGTAATCACCGTGGTAGTTATAATAGCGCAGGTAGTTTTCCAGCATGGGGGAATTTCCCCTATCCCAGCCGCATTCTAAAGTTTGCTGCGTGGCAAGCATGCAGCCCTGGCCGAATTTAATTTTAATCGCGGCTGGTTGTCCCTCTTCATCATGGTTGACAAGCTCCAGCGAGCCAGTTGGTAGATCGACGAGATAACCGTGTGTGGAGAATCCCCAGTCTTCCACTTCCGCATCCGTGATGAAATGGGGTCTCTTAAACAAGGTGTATTCCGCATTATTTATGCTTACCAGATTCGTGGTGTAATAAGACCTGCTGAAACCACCTGGCATGGGCTACCCACCCTGCTGCTGGCGCAGGAAGCCAGATGGAAGGACACCGTGATAATGTAAACCGGTGAAGTGACGCGCATCATGGTGCGCTGGGCGCCGACCGACTTAGCGGCGGATACACCCGCAGCCAATGCCTTCTTCCCGTTTGACCCCAACGGTGGGCACGGCTACGTCTGGCACTGCTACATCAACGACCGAGAGGATAACGAGATGATGCGCCCGGATGCGGTCACACCAAATCAGGATGCGCCAGATCCCCGAGATTTTGTTAAGGGAACTGACTACTAAACCCATGTTATACCGCTGAGAGGGTCGCCACGGCGGCCCTCTTTTATTGTCTTATAATTCTGAGCCCCGCAGGCTTGTTCCTGGTCTTTAGATCGGGGGGGCGAAGAATCTCAATTGTGGATGACTTCAAAGTAAACGATTCAATCAATAACTGCGTGAGTCTTGAGAGACTCTTCGCTCCGCTCAGAGTGACATTAAATTTTTGTCCCTTCGCTCAATCTTTCCAAGATAAGTGAAACTCTTCCCCCTGGTCAGTGCGACCAGGCAGCAGTTCCGCCCCGCGGGGACAGGATTGCGTATTTAGAGTGACATAGAATTTCGTCTTTCCCCAAGAACATAAACAAATCCGAATGATGAGCATCTTTCCCCCCTCCCGGTCCGTCAGATGTCAGACGGGCACTTAGTCCTTCGGACCAAAGACTTGGCTGCGCCCAGAGTGCCAGCAAATGCATGTTAACGCTCTCCAGATAAGATCCTGTATAATAGCCGGACTTCTTATCAGGCAGCAAGAAATCTTCTCATAAATTCCCAGGTCAACCAATTTTACCGGTGGCAGAGGAAAGGGAGCGAACAGCGTGGAAGCAACCCCAACCAAACCAGCCCGCCCGATCACAAAGAATATGCGCACGTTCTTTGTGATCTGGTCGGGGCAGCTGGTTTCAACCATCGGTTCGGGCCTGACCGGGTTCGCTCTAGGGGTGTGGATCTACCAGGAGACGGGTTCGGTGACCCTGTTCGCCATGAACATGCTGGCCTTCGCTATCCCCAATCTGCTGGTCTCTCCCTTCGCGGGGGCGATGGTCGATCGCTATGACCGCCGCTGGGTGATGATCTTGAGCGATACCGGCGCGGGTTTGGCGACATTGTCAATCGCCATCCTGTATATGACCGGCAACCTGCAGGTCTGGAACATCATCCTGGCGACTGCTTTTAACTCAGCTTTCAGCACCTTCCAGTGGCCAGCCTATTCTGCAGTAACCACGCTGCTGGTGCCCAAAGAACAGCTGGGGCGCGCCGGCGGCATGGTGCAGATCGGCGAAGCCATGTCCCAGCTCCTGGCACCGGCCGCGGCGGGCGCGCTTTTCGTGACCGTTGGCCTGGGGGGGGTGATCGTGATCGATTTCGTGACCTATTTCCTCGCCGTCTTGACCCTGCTGGTGGTGCGGGTGCCCAGCCCAGAGCGCAGTGAAGCAGGGAAAGAAGGGCAGGGTTCTATTTGGAAAGAAGCGCTTTACGGTTGGACTTACATTTCCGCCCGGGCGGGACTGCTGGGCCTACTACTCGTTTTTGCAGCCTTCAACTTTGTCTCTGGCCTGATGATGCCCCTGATAATGCCGATGATCCTGGATATGACCTCGGCCGCTATCCTGGGCTACCTGGTTTCGATCGTTGGGGTGGGTATGCTTGCAGGCACCCTGGTGATGAGCGCCTGGGGTGGTCCCAAGCGCCGCATCCATGGCGTGCTGGGGTTCTTGATGCTTTCGGGTTTTTTCACCTCCATGTTAGGCATCAGCCCATTGATCCCGGTCATGGCGGTGGCCGGTTTCTTCTTAATGTTCACCATGCCGATCATCAACGGCTCCAGCCAGGCAATCTGGCAGAGCAAGGTCGATCCAGATGTCCAGGGACGCGTCTTCTCAGTGCGCCGGATGATCGCATGGTCAATGACTCCGCTAGCGTACATCGTGGCTGGCCCCCTGGCAGACCGGGTATTTAAACCGCTGTTAATGGAAGGGGGTGCCTTAGCGGACAGCATCGGCCAATTGATCGGGGTTGGTCCTGGCCGGGGGACGGGACTCATGTTCATGGTGGTTGGGGCGCTCAGCATCGTAGTGGCTGCACTTGGCTACCTCAACCCGCATGTGCGCAATGTTGAGGATGAGCTGCCGGATGTCATTACACCTGAGGATTCAAAAGATGAACCAGAGAGCGGAGAGGATCTGGAATCCCTAGCAGCCATGAGCCAGGCAGATTAAACTGCCCAAGCAGTAGAGAAATCCCCCAGGTTTTAAAAGAATCCATTATTTACCCTGCTTCATTAAAGT
>DATKXE010000126.1:0-2124 GCA_035529195.1 Anaerolineales bacterium | reverse complement strand
GAAGAAGTTCACCAACAGCTGATCCAGTATCTTGAGACCCATACACCGCAGACAGTCACCTATCAAGTCACTAATCTGGTCGGTAGCCCCGCATCGATTTCAGACCAACATTCGCCTGGAGTAAAAGCGATGCAAACAGCGATGCATCAAGTATGGAATAAAAAACCCCTTTTCCGCAGAGAAGGTGGCAGTGTTCCCGTTGTTGTCCTGTTTATGGATATTCTAAAAGTTGACTCGGTGAACTGTGGATTTTCTCTTCCGGACGATAATGCTCACAGCCCGAATGAGAAACTGCATCTGCCAACATGGAATCACGGAATCGACTCGATAATTCATTTTATATATAATTTGGCTAAATAAGGTATAAATATCTCCCAATGGACAAACTAAGACTTCCAACCTACGGTGGACAAGCGGTGATTGAAGGAGTAATAATGCGAGGCAAACAAACCCTGGCCATCGCAATGCGCGCACCCGATGATTCAATCATCATCCATGAAAACCCTTTAAGCAGCATGTATCGCAGTAAGATCCTCCAAATCCCATTTTTGCGTGGCATGATTTTACTTTGGGACGCTTTGGGATTAGGCATGCAAGCATTAACCATCTCAGCGAACATCCAAAGTGGTGAAGATGAAAAGATCGAGGGTCCAACTTTGATCATAACTTTGGTGATATCTCTTGCATTTGCGATTTCACTTTTCTTCCTTCTGCCCGCTAGTGTAGGGCACTTATTCGAAAGATTTATGATTTCAATTTTCTCATTGGATGCCTCCCAGGCGAACACAGCTGCCTGGCTCGGCAATGTAGTAGAAGGTTTACTCAGGTTATTGATCTTGATTGCTTACATTTGGTTTATTGGGAGAATTCCAGATATCAAAAGAGTTTTTGGATATCATGGTGCTGAACATAAAACCATCAACGCTTTTGAAGCAGGTGCAGACCTTACCCCGATCTCTGTCAAGCGATTTTCACTTGAACATCCTCGCTGCGGGACGGCATTCTTACTCACGCTGGTGGTATTATCGATCTTATTCTTCTCCCTTTTAGGACCAATGCCATTGGGTTTGAGACTCGCCAGTCGAATCTTGATGATTCCCATTTTAGCTGGGATTGCCTATGAGTATATTCGCTGGACAGCCAACCACCTAGATTATGCATTCGTAAAGTTGATCGTCAAACCAAACCTGGCTCTCCAGCGATTGACCACCCGCGAACCAGATCTCGAGATGCTGGAGGTCTCAATCGCAGCTTTCAACGCAATGCGTGCTGGTGAGGAAGAACTTCACCTGTAAAAGATCACTCATTCACCAATTATTTGCGCTACCAATTCTCGATGTCTTTGGCGGTTGTCAAAATCGACGAAGATTACCTGCTGCCAGGTGCCCAAGGTCAACCTGCGACTGACAAATGGTATACATAACGAAGGTCCCAACAAGGCCGCCCTCACATGGCTATGCCCATTACCATCACCCCAACGAGCATTGTGCGCATAATGACGTTGGGGATCAATAATTTCATCAAACAAGCGCCGCAAATCACTTATACATCCTGATTCAAATTCAATTGTTGTCAATCCGCTGGTCGCTGAAGGGGTAAACACTGTCACGGTTCCACTTTCTAAGCCACTATCAACCACTACTTGTGAAATATGGTTGGTAATATCTTGAATATCTGCATTTCCTTGCGTGTTAAGATTGATTGTGTGTGTTTTAATGGTCATTCTAAATTAGCCTCCTCAGATATTGGTTATCGATCTGTCCTTTCATGAATGGTCATAAACAAAAATTGTAATAACAGGAAAAAGGTTAGATAGAACTGGAAGAATTATACACATGCCTATATCTGAATTTCCTTCTGATAGCGAGAAAATAATTCTTCACAACAAATCCCGATAGAAAATAATAAACTATGACGGAAAAAATACTGTTCAATGAAAACGGGAATTTACTTTACAGTGTACAAGGAGAAGGCTGACCAGCTGTATTGGTACGTGGTTTTGCAGCATCCAATTACGATTGGGTCTATCTCACACCAGATTTGATTAATTGTGGATATCAGGTAATTGCTCCGGATTTGATCGGTCATGGAAACAGCAATTTTGGGAAATCTACAGATGGGTAT
>DATKXE010000125.1:0-4109 GCA_035529195.1 Anaerolineales bacterium | reverse complement strand
AACCGGTGTTTGGTTTAATGAATTCCCCCTGACACCAGAAAGTGTGCTGCGTGGATTAGGGAAATTGTAGTCCTGCTCTTTAAAATCATTGGTTCTTGGGATTATGGATAGGAAAGGGAATCTAAGAACTGATGATTTCAGTATCGAATAAATTCGACTCAAATAGTATGAATAAACGTCAAATAATTTTAATTCGAGGAGGGGGAGACTTAGCAAGTGGTGTAGCATTACGATTACACCGGGCTGGAATGCGGGTGGTGATCACAGAATTAAATCAACCCCTGGTCATTCGTCGATCGGTTTCATTCGCTGAAGCAGTTTACACAAATATCACACAAGTTGAGGGAGTCACAGCTCGTCTCGTCGATACGATTGGTCTCATAAAATCGACATGGAATGAGGGTGTGATACCGGTATTAATTGATCCGGAATGTCACATAATCCCCGATTTATTAAAAGCACGATTGGATTTATCTACCTTGGTCGATGCCCGCATGACCAAAAATCCCCCATACCTCAATATTGGATCAGCTCCATTTATGATCGGATTAGGACCTGGATTTGTGGTTGGGGAAAATTGTGATGCGATCGTGGAGACAAACCGGGGGCATTATTTAGGCCGGGTTATTTGGGAAGGGAGTGCTTTATCGAATACCGGCGTTCCAGAAGGATTTGGAGATCAATATCGCGATCGCGTGCTGCGGTCACCTGGGGAAGGAGTTTTTCGTTCTGAAAGGGAAATTTGTGAACGTTTGGATCCGGGAGATTTAATTGGCGAGGTTAATGGTCTGGAAATTCGAGCCGCCTTCAAGGGAGTTCTGCGCGGTCTACTCCATTCCGGAATACATGTAAGTGAAGGATTCAAAATTGGTGATCTAGATCCAAGGGATGACCCCGCATATTGCAGGTTCGTATCAGATAAAGCTTTAGCTATAGCAGGTGGTGTTTTAGAAGCAATCCTTTCAATGAAATCTCAGGGTTTAGAACTAAAGAAGTAGTTCTCAGCATTATGCAATTAAGACATGCCCTTCGAATTCAACCAGGCGAGAGCATTGCATTCAGCGGTTCAGGTGGAAAAACATCCGCAATATTCGCCCTCGCCCGGCAGTTAGCTGCTCCAGTTATCGTTACAACAACTACTCATTTCAGTAAGGACCAGCTCGGATTCGCGGAACAAATCGTTTACTCAGCTGACATCCCAAATATCCAGGGATTAACCGACATAATTAAGCCTGGAATAGTCCTCATCATTGGGGAGGAGGTTGAGAATGAACGGGTTTCAGGTGTATCGGGTCGCTTGTTGGCAGAGATTTATCAATTCACCAATAAACGTGGAATAAACTTGCTTATCGAAGCGGATGGCTCACGACAGCGGGCATTGAAAGCTCCGGCACCACATGAACCGGTGATTCCATCTTTTGTCGATCACGTAGTAGTAGTTGCAGGACTCTCAGCTATAGGAAAACCATTATCTGCCCAATATGTTCATCGACCAAATCGATACGCAGAACTTGGGGGATTAGATTTGGGGGAAGAGATTTCACCACAGGCGATAATCCGGGTTTTGACCGACCAAATGGGTGGATTAAAAGGTATCCCCGAGGGAGCTCGCCGGGTGTGCGTACTTAATCAAGCAGATAATGAACAGCTCCAGGCGCAGGGATATCGTTTAGCTCAAGCGTTGATTCCTTATTATGATTCAGCGATTGTCGCTTCTTTGCTGAATATGATCGAAAACCCAGGCCAGGCAGATCTTTTGGATGGGTCAACTGCGGGAAATGGAATATTTGCGGTTCACGAACCGGTAGTTGGGATCATTTTGGCAGCTGGCGGCTCACATCGGATGGGCAGACCAAAGCAGCTGTTACCCTGGCAGGGAAAATCTCTCATCCGCCATGTCGCATCAAATGTACTTGGTGCTGGCTTAGAGAAGGTCATGGTTGTGATTGGCGCTACCGGCGAACAGGTACGAGCCGAATTGGCTGATCTCCCAGTTGAAATCGTTGTCAATCCAAATTGGGAATTAGGGCAAAGTACCTCAATTCAAGCGGGTTTATCCGCCATTCCCGATAATATTGGGGCAGCAATCTTTTTGTTAGCGGACCAACCAAATGTTTCACGATCTTTGATCCGCTCGATGATTGAGAGACATGCCACAACATTAGCACCAATTATTGCCCCAATGGTGGATCGAAAACGAGGCAATCCAGTCCTTTTCGATCGAATTACATTTGGTGATTTTTATTCAATTCAAGGTGATACAGGAGGTCGGGAGCTTTTTTCCCGCTACCCGATTTCCTGGATAGAATGGCATGATCCAGCAGTCTTGATGGATATCGATACAGATGATGATTATCAAAGTCTACGGTCAGAGACTACCTAAACCAATGCAGATTGCCCATATCCCTTGAATTAATGTTAAACTTATGCTATGTTTTTCATCAAGTAAGATTTCCCAGCGGGTTTCAGATCAAATTCAAGATGCATTGAACATGGATGTAAATTCATTGAAGATCGTAATTATTGAGGATGAACCGGATACAGCTGAAATGTATGCTGAGATGATGCGCATCAGTGGATACGATGTTGTGAAGCATTTTGGTGGACTTTCTGCGGTGGCTCAACTTGTTGACCAAAAACCTAACGCCGTGGTTCTTGATCTGATGATGCCGGATTTATCTGGATTGGAAGTTCTACATTACATCAAAGCGCAACCAAGCTTAGCCGAACTTCCAGTGATCATTGTTTCAGCGAAAACAATGCCGGAGGATATAGAAGCGGGTTTGAAAGCTGGTGCGACTGCTTATTTAACCAAACCGGTGTCCTTCTCAGATTTGAGATCTGCTATTGATGAATCTGTCTCCCAGTCTGAAGCTGATAAGGGACCAAATTAATGGAAGTTATCCGCGCTTTTATCGCAGTAAATTTATCCCCGGATATTCTTGAGCGGATCGAACAAATTTCGCTCGATCTTAGAAAGCGCATGGATGCTGTTCCAATCAGATGGGTACCAACTGAAAATATTCATTTGACGCTCAAATTTCTGGGGAATGTATCCACTGCGAATCTCGAGATATTGAAGGATATTCTGGGTAAAGTGGTTTCTAGTCATCATGAGTGTGATATTAGTGTTGGTGGTATTGGAGTCTTCCCTAAACCACATAATCCCCGCGTCGTTTGGGTCGGTATGGAAGTAACTCAAGAGCTAATAACTTTGCAGCGCAATATTGAAATTGAAACAGCACGATTGGGTTATTCAAGAGAACACCGTCCATTTTCTGCTCACCTTACTTTTGGGCGAGTATCACGTAATGCCTCTGCGCAGGATGTGCATGTAATTGCGGAAATTTTGGAAAATTATAAGGTTGGATTCTTGGGAGCCACACGTGTAAGAACTGTTTTCTTATATCGCAGTGATTTAAAGCCTGATGGCGCTGAATATACTCCAATTTATTCTGCGGCGCTTAATGAAGGGGATTCAATTAACTAGACGTTTTTAATACGAGGTGAAATCTGGAAAAATTAGAAATCGCTCGATCTATTGTGCACACATTAGAGGACAAGAAAGGGGAAAATATCATCCTCATAGATTTACAGGATATTGCCATTTTCGCGGATTATTTTGTGATTTGCTCAGGCAGCAGCAATCGTATGATTCAAGGATTAGCTGATTCCGCGATAGAGAGTATAAAAAAAGATTACCACATTAATCCTCGGGTCGAAGGACAGCCTGAGGATGGTTGGCTGCTGGTGGACTGTGGAGATATTATTTTGCACATTTTTTCTCCCCAGAGACGAGATTATTATCGTCTGGAAGAATTGTGGAGCGAAGGAAAAGTGCTGCTTCATGTGCAATAACTAATCCTTTAAATCCACAATTGATCTGAGGATTATTCGGGGGATGCAAACTTGATTTGAATGATTGGATCAAATCTGGGATTGACTTAATCAATTTACCCCGTATTTATTCTGGATGAGCAATCGAATTTAGTCAATTTGGGAGAGCAAAAATATCCCCGTTATTAATAGGTTGCTTTATACATGCCACCATCGACAACCAACATTGAACCTGTAACATAGGCCGCGGCAGGAGAAACGAGAAATACTGC
>DATKXE010000124.1:0-5402 GCA_035529195.1 Anaerolineales bacterium | reverse complement strand
GTTGGCCTGAGCCTGCTGGAGCTGGGTGGCTGAGTAGTCCACCAGAACCACGCGCTGATAAGCCTGGTAGCGGGGAGTGTTGCGCCCAGCCCCAGCGCCGATCTCCAGCATCAGTTGGCCAGACTTGGGAAGCAAGCGGTGCAGGGCGAGCGCTTCGACCTGATCCTCGTACTCGCGACCACCTGAATCCCAGAAAGAGGACTGGTAGTCTGAGCCTTCATAATCACAGAGAGGTGGTTGTTCAGGGTTCATAGATAAATCAAAAGGCACGGAACCGGTGGAGTAAGTGGTTCCCGTGCCCTTTTATAGCACAGTTTTGCGAGCTTGGTGAGCCCCGGATCAGCGAATGCTAAGCTGGTGCGACGATCACCTCTTCTTCATACTCAATCTCTAAAGTGTGCCCATTGTAACCGCGACCGAAAGCGCGGTAATTGAAGCCCAGGCTGCGTAATATTTCCGGTTCGTAAATATTACGACCATCGAAAATTACCGGCTGCTTCATTACGCCCCGAACGCGCTCTAAATCCAGATGCTTGAATTCATTCCACTCGGTGATTACCAGCAAGGCATCACAATCTGCAGCCATAGAGTACGGATCCTCAGCCATTTCAACGCCAGGCAACAGCGGTTCTGCAACTGACATGGCAACTGGATCAAAAGCGCGTACCGTGGCACCGTGCTCTTGGAGGGATTTTGCAATATCGACCGAGGGTGCATCGCGCATGTCATCTGTATTTGGCTTGAATGATAATCCCAGAATACCGATCGTACATCCATCCAGATCACCGAGCATTTCCTGCAATCGATCTACAGCCATCGGTCGCCGGTCGTTGTTGATTTCCATGACGGCATTTAACAGCTGCGGGTGGCGACCTTTCTCCGCGGCCATATATGCCAGAGCTTTAACATCCTTTGGAAAACATGAGCCACCGTAACCCAAGCCAGCATCCAGAAAGAATGGTCCGATGCGCTTGTCGTAACCCATGCCCACGGCTACTTCCTTGATGTCCGCTCCCAGTTCCTCACAAATATTGGCAATCTCGTTAATGAAGGAGATTTTGGTTGCCAGAAATGCGTTGGAGGCATATTTGATCATCTCGGCAGTGCGCAGATCGGTGATCACAATCGGGGCTCGCAGAGGCAGGTGCAAGCGAGCGACTCGCTCTGCTGCTTCATGATCCAAAGAGCCTAAAACTGTGCGATGGGGGTTCATAAAATCGCTGATCGCGGAACCTTCGCGCAGGAATTCTGGACAGGAAACAACGGCGAAACGAATGGGTTGGGATTGGTTGCTGGAGATAATCTCCGCGACCCAGTCGCCTGTACCCACGGGTACCGTGGACTTGTTGATGATGATCAGCGGGCCGCGCATATGTGAAGCGACAGCTCGGGCTACTGCAGCCACATGCCTTAGATCTGCTTCGCCATCCACACCGGAGGGAGTCCCAACCGCGATGAAGGCAAATTCTGTTCCTTCAATGGCTTCCGGATAAGATGTGGTGAATGACAGTCGTCCGGCACTCACATTTCGCGCGACGAGTTCTTCTAATCCGGGCTCATAAATTGGCATTTCGCCGCGTTTCAAACCATTGATGCGTTCTTCACTAATATCCAAGGCGACCACGCGGTTCCCCAGATCTGAAAAACAGGCTGCGGTTACCAGCCCGACATAACCAACACCGATGACACAAATTCGCTTCATAAAATTTCCTCCATATACCAGCCAGTTATAAAATCGCGGGGAATATTACGCCGAAAATTCGACGAATCTTTGCTTTTCGCTTATTTCCTCCCCATATTGCGCTGAAAATACCTTATCTTCATCACTATATATAACGATCTTACCACGCTTTTATTACACATAATAAGACAAAATTACACGTAAAAGGTCATCCTGTTGCAATGACCTCTGTCACTTGTAAATCGGGCGAAAATACTCTAAAATATCGCTGATAAAGAAACTTTATATGAACTAAAAGGATGAAATTACTATGCAAATAACTCGCCAAGCCGATTATGCCATGCGTGCAGTTGCTTACCTGGCGAATCTTGGAACGGGCAAAAGGGCAGCAACCAGCATAATTGCTGAGAATCAACAGATTCCGCCCTCCTTTTTAGCCAAAATCGTCTCACAACTCTCTGTTGCAGGACTGCTTCAGACTTCGCGCGGTGCTCGAGGTGGCGTATCTTTGGCTCGACCACCGGAAGAGATTTCATTTCTTGAGGTAGTGGAAGCGATCGATGGGCCGATTTTACTCAATGAGTGTGTTGCTGATGGTACGGCCTGCACCTTTGGTGAAACCTGCGCTCTGCGCCCGGTATTCTGTGATGCCCAAGCAGAACTTGTGAATCGTTTGGAAACCACATCCTTCCTCACAGTGATTGAGACGAACGGCAAACAACCAGCTTTGGTCAGCTAACAAAATAATAAGGTTTATCACAGATCGGCCTTCCTAATCCGAATTTTGCGGTATGATGGTATCAAAGCGAGGTTTGTAATGCCAAGTGGAGTACCGATCGATCGCCAATGGATTTTTGTTCTGGATGATGGAAGTCCGATTGTTGATTGGGGCGATGACCTGATTCAAGATCTTCTCAGCGGTGATTTTTTGGCAAGCAATCGTGAAGATGCTGGCCACCCAATCCGGGATGATGAACTCGAGATGCTGAAACGTGCTGGACGGATTGAGCGTTACGATTCTCGCCATGTATATATCTACGCATTGCCAGAACGTCCACGACCGACAATCGAATAAGCTTATCTGCTCTAATTTTTTAGCAATATTTCCCCTTCCGGCGTATAATCCACCCGGGAGGGGATCTCTTTTTGATCAAGGAGCGGCTTATGACAAACAAACGAGTTGTGCGTGCTCCCCGGGGCACCCAGCTACACTGCAAATCGTGGTCCACCGAAGCACCCTTCCGCATGATCCAGAATAACCTGGATGCGGAGGTCGCAGAGCGCCCCGAGGATTTGGTGGTCTATGGAGGGCGGGGTCAAGCGGCGCGTTCCTGGGAGGCCTTTGATGCGATCCTGGATAGCTTGCAGAATTTAGAGGATGACGAAACCCTGCTGGTGCAGTCCGGTAAACCGGTAGCGGTGTTCCCTACCCATCCTGATGCACCGCGGGTATTGATCGCCAACTCAAACCTGGTGCCACATTGGGCTACCCAAGATCACTTTGATGAATTATCTGCCAAAGGGCTGATAATGTATGGGCAAATGACAGCTGGTTCGTGGATTTATATCGGCACGCAGGGGATTCTCCAGGGCACCTATGAGACTTTGGGTTCGCTAGCACGTCAACGAGGTTGGCCTTCACTAAAAGGGAAGTTTGTCCTCACGGCCGGTTTAGGCGGCATGGGTGGCGCGCAACCATTAGCGATTACCATGAATGAAGGAGTCGCGTTGGTGGTGGAGGTCGACCCTGATCGGGCAAAACGGCGCCTTGAAATCGGTTATATTGACCTGGTGGTGGATACGCTCGAAGAGGCGATGACGTTGGTGGAAGAAGCGGTCGATGCTGAAATTCCCCAATCAATCGGCTTGATCGGCAACGCAGCCGAAATTTATCCAGAGCTGGCTTTAAGAGGTGTAGTTCCTGATGTGGTCACTGACCAGACTCCTGCACATGATGTGCACATGTACATTCCAGCTGGTCTGAGTGTCAGCGAAGCGGACAGCCTGCGCGCCAGCGATCCTGTTGAGTACCAGCGCCGTTCTATGGAATCGATGAGCAAACATGTCGAAGCGATGCTTGCTTTTCAAAGTGCTGGTGCGGAAGTCTTCGATTATGGAAACAACCTGCGCCAGCGGGCCTACGATCACGGTCTCAAGGAAGCATTTAATTTCCCTGGATTTGTACCCGCCTACATCCGCCCGCTCTTCTGCGAAGGGAAAGGTCCCTTCCGCTGGGTGGCGCTCTCCGGTGAAGCTGAAGACATCTACGTAACTGACCAGGTGATCAAGGATCTGTTTCCTGATGACCAGCACCTGCATCGTTGGCTGCGCCTGGCTCGTGAAAAAATCCCATTCCAGGGGCTGCCAGCACGCATATGCTGGCTCGGTTATGGAGAACGGGCAAAAGCTGGCCTGGCATTTAACGATTTAGTAGCCACGGGTAAGGTCAAGGCTCCAATCGTGATTGGGAGAGACCATCTCGACTCCGGTTCGGTAGCCTCACCTAACCGGGAGACTGAAGGGATGTTAGATGGAACGGATGCGGTCAGCGATTGGCCGATCCTGAATGCTTTGATCAATGCCGTTGGCGGAGCGACCTGGGTTTCCTTCCACCATGGCGGAGGCGTTGGGATCGGATACAGCCAGCATGCAGGGCAGGTGATCGTTGCAGATGGCACTCCCGCGGCTGCTAAGCGCATACAGCGCGTTTTGACCACTGACCCGGGCATGGGTGTTGTTCGCCATGCCGATGCCGGTTATCCCCAGGCAATTGCGGCCGCGAAACGGCATGGGATCAAGATGCCCATGCTGGCGGATTCATGAAATCACCAATCTTGTGGTTTGGGCTCAACCTGCTGGCGATCATTGTCGTGACCGCCTTGGGTCCAGCTGAAAAATCCTTGGGGACAAATGTACGGGTAGTCTATCTGCATGGAGCCTGGGTTTGGGCTGCTTTGATCTGTATTATTGCAGCAGCTGCGGTTGGTTTGGTTGGGTTGATCACCAGGCGGAATACCGCTCATTACTGGTCACTTGCACTTGGGCGCACCGGATTGGTTTTCTGGATCACCTACCTGCCCTTATCACTATGGGCGATGCAGACCAACTGGAATGGATTGTTTCTGTCTGAGCCGCGGTGGCGGGTGGCGATGATTTTTGCGATCGGCGGATTGATCCTGCAGATCGGGATCACTTTACTTGAGAACCCCGCGTGGGCTTCTGCCCTGAATTTGGTTTACGTGGTGATCTTGATGTATGTGCTGCAAACCACCGACCAGGTCATGCACCCAGGCTCACCGATATTCGGATCCGGGGCCTGGCGCATCCAGATATATTTCCTGCTTTTATTGGTATTAACTTTGCTGGCTGCCTGGCAGCTGGCGCGCCTGTGGTATGGGATTAACAACCCCTATCGGGTGCAGGCGACCTCCTTTGAATGAATTTCCTGCCTGGTCAACCTCCTGCAGACATCTTTTCAAGAAGATTCCCAGCTGCATCACCCGGTAGATAATAAATTGAAGAATCGCCTCCGTTTTCAGGTATTAATTTTCACTGCCACACGGGTGGTGCTTAATACCATGTACCGCATGGTCTATCCCTTCCTGGCAGTTTTCGGCAGGGGAATGGGGGTGGACTTACCCACTATATCCCTGGCGTTGACCCTGCGCTCATTTACCGGAGTCTTCGGTCCATTCCTGGCATTTATTGGGGATAGCCGCGG
>DATKXE010000123.1:0-2863 GCA_035529195.1 Anaerolineales bacterium | reverse complement strand
GTGGGTGGCACCCAGCTGGCGGCCTCCACCGCCTGGAGTGCGGATCACCATCGGAATGGTGAACTGCCCACCGAACATATAACGCAACTTGGCTGCTTCATTGACAATATGGTCCATGGCTGCAAATGCAAAATTGATAGTCATCAGCTCCGCTACCGGACGCAATCCGGTTAATGCAGCACCGATCGCCGCACCAATGATGGCGGATTCGGCAATGGGCGTATCTTTTACCCGCTTGGCACCAAAGTGATCGTAGAAGCCTTTGGTGACTGCGTACGTCCCACCCCAGACTCCAACTTCCTCTCCTATGATGAATACCTTCTCATCCCTTTCCATTTCCTCCCACAAAGCCTGCGAGATTGCCTCACGCATCGTAATTCTAGCCATATATCATTCCTTGATTCTTAACTGTTCGCTGATATCGATAACTCAGTAGTGCTTTTAGCACCTCCATTGTTATTGATCAGCGTAAATATCCACAAATAATTGCTCCGCTGCTGGTTCGGGACTTGATTCGGCAAACTCAATTGCCTCTTGTGTCTCTTCTTCAACCTGCTGGTCGATCGCATCCAGCTGCTTGCTGGTTGTGATTTTTTCGCTAACCAGATATTTTCGGTAAATCCCGATCGGATCTTCTTCCTTCCATTTCTCAATCTCATCCTTTTCGCGGTATCGCTCCGGATCTCCCATTGAGTGTCCTCTAAATCGATACGTGATCGCTTCTAAGAAGAAAGGTCCATTGCCTGAACGGATATATTGCAAATGCTCTTCTGCAGCTGCTCTCACAGCAATAAGATCCATTCCATCAACCCGGGCATTGGGAATTCCATAGCCTTCCGCCTTTTGACGGATTTCCGAAACCGCCGATGCACGTTCAACAGTTGTACCCATCCCATACTTGTTATTCTCAGTTACCCAGAGCACTGGCAGATCCCATACTTTCGAAAGATTGACTGCTTCATGGAAGAAGCCGATATTGGTGGCGCCATCGCCAAACATGCAGATTGTGACACCATCCGTGGACTGGTATTGGTCACCCAGCGCTAACCCTGCCGCGATTGGCAGGTGGGCACCTACGACTGCATGACCTCCCCAATAATTCTTCTCTGCATCTGCCATATGCATCGAACCACCCTTGCCTTTTGATATCCCGGTGGCTTTCCCAAGTAGCTCTGCCATCAATGATTTCGCCGATATCCCGGCATTGATCGCTACTCCATGGTCCCGGTAGGCGGTAATGATCCGATCCTGGGGTTTGCGAGCAGATATTAATCCGGTGCTGACTGCTTCTTGCCCGATATAAAGGTGCAGAAATCCGCCGATCTTCCCCTGCTGATAAAGCTCGGCGGCGCGTTCTTCTACGCGCCGGATCAGCACCATCTGGTGGTATAAGTCCAGATATTCATTTTTTTCCATAACTGCTTTGGGCCTCCAAGTACTGGACAATCTATCGCACGAAAATAACACCGGGGGATACCCGGCGTTATGCTTTATTTGAAAATTTTTTACCGATCAAGTCAAAAAAATTATACCAGATTTATGGTTTTATTCACCCTGTGGAGGCTGTGAGCAAACTTCCAAACCACCCCGAAGAGGTGGATATGAGACCCCCCAATCATGGATCGGGGAACCAGGTGCCATCGAGAAACCCTCCCAATCAAAAGGTCCATCATAGATTAGGTTGCCAGATTTAGAATCGAAAACTAATACCCTCCACCTTCCTTCTCTCAAAAAGCTGCCCTGAATTGCTATTTTCTTGCCATCCGGACTCCAGATCAATTCAGCCCCCTGCTCCATCAATCTCAATAACCATGCTGATCCCGAATCTAATTCAATAAGGTAAATACCGCACGCCTGATCACCATAGCGCTGGCAACCATAGACTGCGAGCTGCTGGTTATCCGGAGAAAATGCAAACTCGTTAGGGATGAATTCGGGATTGAAATAATGTACCTCAGGTAATTTGCTTAGATTGATCCAACCCAAAGGAGTAAATCCATAATCAACCTCATTTGACCAGCTGGAAAAAGCAATTAAGGATCCATCTGGAGAGCGGGTGCATATCAATTGTTCTGGTTCGGTAAACTCGACGTTACCCAGGTAATAACCATCCGCAAATAGATCAGCCGTTGTACCTTGCTCTGGATTGAACCTGGAAAGACTTGTCCAATGCACGGACAATTGGCTGTTGTTAATTGCGAAATCAGAAGGTGGGGATAAATAAAGGAGATCTTCCTGCCCTTGTGGGGGTGCAAGGGTATCTTCGGGCAGTTCTAAGGGTTCGAGAACATAATCACCTGTGTGGTCCCTGGCAAAATAGGTTTGCACGTATTGCGAGCGATCATACAAGCGTCGGGGAATAGGGACATTGAATTGGACATTGGAGACAATCGTCTCCTCAAAAAGATGATTTGTGGCATTCCCAGAGAACTTCTGGGCGCGCAGGACGAGCCCAAGGTGTATATCAACCCAATAGCGCCCATGTAGAATTCTTTCCCGCTCACTTTCAAATCCGCTCCCGCGCATTAGTCCTTCGTCCAAGTACCAATCCAATACCAATACCTCTCGTCCTGCAGTTAGATCCTGCCTGACAATCTCGATTTCTCCGGAGAAATCTTCTTGAAATTCACTATTGAACAGCATTTGCTGGAGATTGGGCCGATAATTTAAGCTTTGAGGACCGACATTAGACAGCAATTTCCCAGTTTGGGTATTAACTAGGTTTTCCCATCCCCCCACAGCAGAATATATATATTCAACCTCGCCTCCATTAGTACCATCCAAGACATAAGTAAAATAGGGCTGATCGATCCAGATCTGCTGGCGCCGAAATTCTGGCTCACCAACGTAGCCTGGAGGTCCA
>DATKXE010000122.1:0-3695 GCA_035529195.1 Anaerolineales bacterium | reverse complement strand
GTTTCCGAGGGCGTCTACCTGCACCTCGTCTGCCAAGGGTTCGACTCTTGATCGGATCAAATCGCGGACTTTTGTTTCATATCCAGATGGGCTGGTTGTTTCAACGAGTTCTTGGATTAAGGATTTCATCATTACTCCAGTATTATTTGACTTAATCGAGAGGTGAAACTCACCCCGGTTGGTCTCTATCGCTCTGTCGATAACAGACTGGGTGTCAGATTGGACAGTGCTGTATGCAGTAATGCTAAAGTATTTTTCCAGTCGGAGAGACGCGCAATGCCTGCAGCTGTGTGGAGGTACCTTGCGGGGATGGAGATTGAAATGCTGGGTACACCCGCTCGGGACCGATGAATAGCACCAGCGTCGGTGCCTCCTCCGCCAGGCTGCCGGAATTGGAAGGGGATGTGCGCCGTTTCTGCAGTATCAACAAAGTGGCGAATCAACCTCGGATCAGCCAGGGTAGCACTATCAGCCAGGTATATGGCCGGACCGCTGTCAAGTTTTGTATTGTAAACACTGTTCTCCTGCCTGTCAGATTCCTGATCCCACCCTGGAAGATCCATGGCTGGTGTTGAATCAATTGCGATCCCCAGATCAGGATTGAATGCATAAGCAGCAACCTGAGCACCCCGCAAGCCAACCTCTTCCTGAACTGTAAAGGCCGCCAGCAGGTCAATATTGTCCGGAGCATGCTTTACCAATTCGATCAGCGTGACAACTCCCAGACGATCATCCAATGCTTTAGCTCGCAGACTCGGCCCAATCCGGGTGAATTTGGTCGCAAAGGTAGCCCGATCCCCCACTTTGACTTTCGAACTGTTTTCTAATCCAATATCTATTCGCAGTGCATCAAGTGAGATGGTGTTATTACGCTCATCGCTCGTGGTGAGGTGTATTGGTTTTGCGCCAATAACCCCAGGTAAGTGATCGTGGCCGACCCATACCGGCTTGCCAACCAGCTGCCGAATATCGATACCACCAACTGTATCGAAGCGGTAAATTCCGCCCTCTTTATGATGTATGAGCATAAAACCAATTTCATCCATGTGTGCTGCAAGCATCACTCGCATGCGTTTCTTTCTCGCTGATGATCGACCGATTTTGGTGACGAGCACATTCCCGAGGGCGTCGACCTCAACCTGGTCTGCATGAGGGCGGACCTGGTCCAATACTATTAACCTCACTTCGTTCTCATCACCAGAAACAGCGCAGGCGTTGCACAATCTTTCAAGGAGTTTTATTTGAGCAGCTCTGATTTCTGGTGTGGTATCTTTCTTGATGGAGTCTGCGCTCATGATGACTCCTCCAATGTTAATTTGTTCATATAGTCAATATCCAATTGAGTGATAAACTCGCTCAGCAGACGGGCTGTGCGCTGGATATCCTTCAATGCCACAACTTCCACCGGTGTGTGCATATAGCGCAGGGGGATGCTGACGACCATCGTTGGGATCCCTTCCGCTGCAATCTGGATCGAGAACGCATCTGTCCCGGAGTGGCGCGGCATTACTTCTACTGCGAAGGGAACCTCGATTTGCTCGGCTGTCTTTTTTATCGATCTGTGTAAACCGGGGTGAATGTTTGGCCCCCAACCGAGGGTCGGTCCTTTGTCTAATGGAAATGTCAAGTGGTCGGGAGCACCAGGGCTTTCACCCCAGGTGACATCAACTGCGACAGCGATTTGAGGGCGCAGCTGGAAAGCAGAAGTTCTTGCGCCGCCCAAAGTTTCTTCTTCTTGGGTTGTGGCAACCGCCCAGACATCCCAGGCGTGGTTGCGGGTTTGTAGATCCTCAAGACAAAGGGTTAGCGCTGCCACCGAGGCTCGATTGTCTAAAGATCTCCCGGCAAGCGTATCCCCCTGCAGCTGGATCGGTTCCTGTGCGAACGAGATCATATCTCCAATTCGCACTTGCTGATTTACTTGCCGCGATCTCAGACCTGTATCAACGAGAAGATATTTAAGGGGTACTGGTCCTTCCTGAGCTTCAGCAGGTAATAAATGAGCTGGGGGCTGTACGATTACTCCAGGCAGGTCTTGCCTGCCATGCACGCTGACCAGCTGCCCCGGTAGAACACGCGCATCCAAGCCACCTACCTCGGTAACTCTTAAGAGACCATTTACAATGCCGGTAACCATTAACCCGATGGCATCCATATGAGCTGCGATGAGGATAGCTGGACGAGGTTCTGGGGCAGTACCACTTTTGAGTCCGTGGAGGCTTCCCAAGCGGCTAACGCTTAGTTCATCGGTAATGGGTTGCCAGGTTTTCTCAAGTATCTTTCGGATCGGTGCTTCATGACCGGAAAGACCCGGAGTAGCGCAAAGGGTTTTTAGCAAGGCGAGAAGTTCAGTCATAGTATCCTGTCGTGCGTTCAAGGGGTGCTGGTGGCTGGCGGAGTTTCGCTGGCGGAAACGGTGGCAGTAATTGTATCTGCCTCTGTTTGTGTTATCGTTGGGGTGGGGGTAGAGGTGGCGGGTGGAGAGGGGATCACGGTTTGAGTTGCGGTATTCGATGGAGACGGAGTAATCGTGTTTGTTGGACTGGGTTGAGCCGTTTCAGTGGGTGTTGGCAATTGTGTTTCGGTAATTGTAGGCGCAGCGGTAAATGTTGCAGAAGGAAATGGACTCGAAGTTTGGGTAGGTGTATTCGTTTCCGGTATGGTTGGAATCGCTGTTAGGGTCGCTGGCAGCGTAGAAGTAGCGACCGTGGTCTGAGTGGGAGTTGGTGTCGGCATAACACTGCGTTCCGGGGCGAGTGCTACTGTTATTAGACCTAAGCAATAACAGGGTAAGGTCGCCAGGATAGTAGCGACGAATACTAAGCGCAAGCGATTAAAAGCAAGTAGGTTAGAAAACATATATGCGCTTCACAGGCTTAGATGATAACACCGGCCTGCGGTAGTGGCAAGGCGGTCACATCTTCGGTACAATTCAATCACAGCCGGATGGAAGGATGTTATGAAGTGGATCTATTTGTCTCCACACTTTGACGATGTCGCCTTTTCCTGTGGAGGACTGGTTTGGGAACAGGTCCAATCAGGAGATGATGTTTCAATTTTGACAATTTGTGCTGGGGAACCACCACCGGGTCCAGTTTCCTGGTATGCTCAAAGTTTGCATGTCCGCTGGGAAACCGGGCAGGACGCAGTTTCCAGCAGGAAGGCTGAGAATTTCCGGTCGTGTCAAATCTTGGGGGCGACAGCGATAAATTTTTCGATCCCTGATGTAATCTACCGCCGGTCTCCTTTGGATGGGTCCCCCATGTGTGAGTCTGATGCTGATTTGACTGCTGGATTGCGACCAGAGGAAACCCAATTGGTTGATGATCTGAAGCATATGCTTGATAAAGCTATACCTCAGACCTGTGAAATTGTCAGCCCACTCGCATTGGGAGGCCATGTAGATCATCTCCTGGTGAAGACCGCGGTCGAGGCTCTCGATCGGACAGTCTGGTATTATGCTGATTTCCCCTATTTAGTTGGCCTAGATGAAATACCGCTTGAGATTGAGACGGAGATGAGCCATGAGCTGTTTCCTATTTCGAAACGAGGGTTGAAAATTTGGAAGGCATCCATAGCTGCCCATTCTTCCCAGATCAGCACCTTTTGGGCTGACACTGACCAGATGCAAGAGGCAGTCCAGACTTATTGGGAACCGCTCCACGGTCTCAGATTATGGCAATTTACTTAGAACA
>DATKXE010000121.1:0-7657 GCA_035529195.1 Anaerolineales bacterium | reverse complement strand
CCCTACAGTGCTTGATTTCGTACGCTGTGCTCAAGACGTAACAGATATTCCTAAATGACGGGTGGTTAAAATTGATTATCCAAGACTGCCTGTGGCTGGAAACCAGGCAGTCTTTTTTGTGCGCTTGAACATGTGGAAATGAAAATTAGTAATAAACCAATTGCATTCCTTATCTTCCCCCAAAATACTGGTTAACCCTGATTCGGCGCAGGTTTTCTGGCAACAAGTTGGGCAACTCCCCTTTCCTCATGGCTCCGGCCCGATACCAGAATCTCTTCAGCATAATGAATGATTTCAAAATCTTGAAACGAATGTCTGAGCTCTTCAGGTTGCAGATAGTACGTGGGGGATTTAACGGTATTGCTCCTCGAGGTGAACGTATCAAATAAAACCAGACCCCCAGGTTTTAGCGCCTGGCGGTAAACTGGAAATGTAGCTCGTTCCAGGAAGTGGAAATTTATGATCACATCAAAATATTCAGCTGGGAGCCATGGTTTTGATAGGTCTGCCACAATGGTCTCAATTGGGAAGCCAAGTTCCTGAGCACGTTCATTTGCCAGGCGGAGCGCGAACTCTGAAATGTCTATTCCGAAAACTCTCAGTCCGTGCTGAGCAAGAAATACAGCATTAATACCCACACCGCAGGCTGCATCTAAAGCCCGACCCTCCTTTTGAAATAGGTGGACGAAAGTGGTCAGCAGCCAGCGCGGCTCCATTTCCAACCAGAAATCACTTTCACGCCGATACTTCTCGTTCCAGCGATCGGATTCCGGGTGCGGCATTGCGAGTCAAAAACTCCTGTTCAGATGATAATTAGTTATTGATAAAGAGATCATTCTATCATGTTGGGAAGAGATTTCTTAATCTTTGAGTCCATCCGCGGAACACAAGCCTAATTTAGGATGTGCTGTCCGGGTAAAACGAATCCTCAATCAGATTGTCAGATACCAACCTCTGCGGTTGAAAATCCTTCCGATCCAGGTCAGGATAGCTACCAAAAACGCAGCTTGAATTAAAACCAGCCACAGTGGAGCTTCAAAACACCAGCCTGGGAAAGTTGGTAATACAAAAAGGGCAAAAAATCCAACCCGTGCAGTAAGTAGAGCAGTAACGGATTTTTCCAGAAATCGGTCAAAATCGGGATTCGAATTTGGTACCTGGCATTCAGTATTTGGAAAGCAAAAAATATCAGCCCACTTAATCCCAAGCTGACCAACACATAACTGGCTGATGCTCGATGCTTACTGATGGGCACGTAGAAAGCCAGCACACTACCCAGGATCAAGATTGCCAGTGAAAGCCATGAAAAGCATCGCATGCCGGTCTTCTGATCCTGGAAAATTTCTCCCAAGGAAGAAGCGATATTCAGCATTGCACCCCAGCCGAGAGCACCTTGCGGGCCATTATGGACCGCACTCATAACCCCAGTTAGCCAGAAGCGATCCAGCATAACTTGATAAAGGGCGAGCAAAAGAAATCCAAAAATCCAGCGGTATTTAGCCTTGATTTGGATTAAGGGTAGTTGTATCAAACCAGCAGCCCCCAAAGCCTGCAGCAAACCCCAATTCGCGGTAGATGGATAGTTATTTGATAGGACTCCACCCAAAGTGATCAAGAATCCTAATCCTATCAACGCTAAATTTCTTGATAAAAAATGGTTGAAGGTTTTCCAGGCTCCTTGGCGATCAAGTCTGCGTCTGAAAGGCATGCCATAGGTTTATCCAATTGCGAAGACAAAGAGCGGTGCGACCAGATCGATAACAGTGTTGCCTACCTCTGGGGCATGTATAAGTCAGGTGGGTACGTTATATATTATTAAGGTAGTCCGCCAGGATCACGAGCAGGACAGCGAAACCCCTAAATTGATCTATGGCTTGGATGCGGTTCTTGGGTGCGTGTACCCCAGCGAGATTGCTTTGTGTTTTAGAATTTAGG
Source organism: Anaerolineales bacterium (assembly GCA_035529195.1). GTDB lineage: Bacteria > Chloroflexota > Anaerolineae > Anaerolineales > UBA4823 > PFL25. Next base: position 5,722 of record DATKXE010000121.1, on the reverse strand, counting down.
AATTTCAGAGAGCTTACCAGTTGGTAAAGGTAAAATGAATTATTATGGCGGCTCAGATCTACGAACACATATTTGGAATTCAGGCTGATTATAATCCCCAGAAGAATGGCGGGGGATGCTTTTAATCCATTCAATGAAAATTGATGGAAAACTAAGTGACTCCAAGAAATTCTATTCCCAAAATTGCTTTGATCACGGATTGTGATATCTATGATCTTAACGCGGTTGCGGGTGCACTCCCCGCGCCCGCAATCATGATGTTGCCTGTACAATTATTCCGAATAGGCAAATTAATGAATAGGTCCTAGAGGCTCAATTAATAACTCCCGGATATGGCTGAATATGGTCACCAAAGGCAGGTGATTGGGGCAGGCTTGCTCGCACATGCCACACCCGGCACAGGAGATCATCCATTCTTTTACCTGATCCCGTCTATAGATGCCGAACTCATCTATTGCTGGGTAATCAGCTGCGCAAAGGGGACAGCTCTCGAAGCATTCCCGGCACTCTCCGCAAGATTCAAATTGTTTGATCAAGGCATCGACATCTCTTGGTAGAACGCTGTCCAGGTTGTCCGCCAGTCGCTGCCGGGTATGAGAGCCCCGTTGAAGCAGTTTGCCAATAATATACTCCCGTTGTTCAAGCAGAGGTTGATCTTGCCGGGCAGTGATGTGATCTCCTTCGAGCAGGGTGGTATTTACCTGCTCAGGCGCCTCAATCATGATTTTCTGGCGTACTGGCAACCCAATTACCCCAATGTTGATATCAGCCCCATTTCCGATGGGAGTCCTGCATGCCTGGCAGGCGGAGCGGAAGCGGTAGGATGCAATTCCCCCCTGCCTGGCGAAGTGTAATGACTCCCAGGCTAAATGTTCTGGTGAACCTTTCCTTTCAGCTCGCCATTGATAATCGTCCAGCGGATAGGTTCCCAGGCAATCGACACAGATGGTCAGCAATCGCTCAGATGGAATTTCCTCACGCTTAATTTTCTCTGCTAGTGCTCGCATTTCGCAGGGTCGTAAAATCACTCCAATGCGCGCACTGCGATCATCTTCGAGAATTTGAGGCAGGTATTTCGCAGTGTTTTTGGTCATTAATGGCCGAAATGGATTGACCTGGTTGATCTGCCCGGGATCACTGATCAGGTAAGGTTTGGAACTACCATTCATCGAAACCACCAGCCGGTCAAGTTCGAATTTTTCCCAGGCGGTGGCAATTACTGATTGAATTACACCCAGCGGGTCGCCGTGAGTCTCAACAAACCAGCTCTTATTCATAGCAGCCTCTCCTTCGGATTTGCTTATTTCCATCTTCTATTTCACCCTAGTATCAATTTGATTGGCCATTATCTCTGCGAGATCCAAAACCTGGATTTGATCTCCCATGCCTTTGGAACGAATGGCATCATCAAACATCAATAGACAGTAGGGGCAGGCAGTCGCAACTACCTGTGCTCCTGTCTCAATCGCATCATTCAAACGGCGATGATTGATGCGCGTGTTAGCATCCGTCTCCATCCACATCTGTCCACCACCCCCACCGCAGCAGAAACTATTCTCACCGGATTTGTTCATTTCTACCCAGTTGAGGTTGGTTTGAGATAACAACTGTCGTGGTTGATCGTATACCTGGTTGTAACGTCCTAAATAACAGGAATCATGGAATGTCAATTTCTCATAACCATTTTCACCATTGGACTCGATTCCGAGATTCTTAATTGGCAGCTCAGACAAGAATTCGGTCAGGTGCTGGACAACGAAATTGCCACCGAATTGAGGATATTCGTTTTTCAAGGTGTTGAAACAGTGTGGGCAGTTCGCAACGATGCGATTGAACTTGACGCTGTTGAATATTTCCAGGTTTTGCTCAACCATCATTTGAAACAGATACTCATGACCAAGGCGGCGGGAGGTTTCCCCGCAGCACATCTCATCCAGACCAAGGACACCGAATTCAACACCGGCCCGTTTGAGAATCTTGACCACAGACCGAGCCACCTTCTTATTGCGTTCGTCATATGCATTGGCACATCCCAGAAAGAGCAGGACATCGGTTTCATCCCCAGGTGCCAGCTGGCGCACATCCAAACCATCTGCCCAGGAGATGCGTTCCTCAGGTGGCATACCCCAGGGATTTCCCTGCCGTTCCATATTGCGCATCACGTCGCCAACTGATTTCGGCATCTTTCCAGTAGTTAATACCTGATAACGTCTAAGATCGACGATGTCATCGACCGGGTTTACAAAAGCCGGACAGCGTTCCAGGCAGGCACCACAGGTGGTGCAGTACCATGGGGTTTCTTCTGGGATTGCGTTGCCAATCATTTCACTATCCTGCTGACCGCTGCCGTTTGTATTTACCAATGAGGCTTGCATCGCAGACCTCATCGATTGGATGAAAGTTCGTGGAGAATAGGGCATCCCGCTAACCGCGACTGGACAAACTTCCTCGCAACGACCACAGCCGACACAGGCATCGAAAGAGAGCAGCTGCTGGGATGTGAATTCCGAGACCTTTCCAACACCCAGGAGCTCAGCTTCTTCGATGCCATCGATCTTTTCAAGTGTATTTGTACCCCGCTCTGGTTTCAGGAAGATGTTGAGCGGGGTATAAATTAGATGGCGAAGTTTTGTAAAAGGGAGGCTGGCAACCAGTACCAATCCTAACAATACATGGCTGAAAACCAGGTAGCTGTGCAGTTCAGCTGCAGAACCAGGTGACACTCCTGCTGTTCGCATCAGATTGGCGACCAAGTTGCCAACCGGTGACCAGGCGGCCCAAATCGGGTTGTTTGCCACAAGCCTGGCTCCCTCTGTCATGAATCCAGCCAACGGTATCAAAGCCAACATGGCCAGAGCATAGTAATCATCCCAGTTAGATTCGAGCGTCTTGGGGCGCAGAACAAGCCGGCGGAATAATGCCATGATCACTCCCACCCATATGGCGACACCAGCTAAATCCATCACCAATTCAAAAATCAGGTAGCCAGATGCGCGGGGAAAAGGTAATTCCAGAAAGGGGATGAAGAGCGCCATTTGGGTCAAATTGACAAATGTACCCAGCACCTGGATGGTGACACCCCCAAAGATCAAGAGGTGCATCAGTCCAGGATAGGCTTTATCCCAAATGCGCACTTGAAGAACTGCATTGACGAATAAATTCCATAACCGAGATATGAGCTTTTTGAATGCCGCTCCTAGATGAGATAAACGGGTGGTTAAATCAGAAGTGCTCGATAGTGATTCTGTTGTCACACAGCACCTCCAACATAAATTTCACCATCAACTACATCTACCTTAAGAGAGTCCAGGGGTGTTGGGGGTGGTCCAGAGATCACTTCACCGTTATAAGGGTCGAAATATCCTTCGTGGCATGGGCATTCGATCTCATAGCGATCAATATTCCATTTGACAATACAGGCAAAATGAGTGCAAACTGCGGAATAAGCGCGTAATCCCTCAGTTGTATTGATCACGAGCGCCGGATACCGTCCGAAGCGGATTGTCTTGCTATCTCCTTGAGAAAGCTCTTCTTCCGGGCATACAAGCACTGGCTCTGAGGGGGTTTCTTCCAGGTTGGCAGGATAAAAAAAGGCGATGATGGGACCCAAAACCACCGCTAGCCCGGTTACAGTAAGGAAGCTTTTTGAAAGATTGATGAAGTCTCGCCGAGAAAATTTTGACATGCTAGCTCACCTCTCCCCAGATTGTCATGGCTATCAGAATGATCATGAATAGCACAACCCCAATCGCCCGGCGGCGGTAGGATCGGGTCGATGCATCCGGTTTGCGATCTATAAACGGCCAAAATGTGATCACCATGACCCCCAAGATCGGCACCACTGCGCCAGCTGTCTTGGAAATATATTTAAGCAATTGGTATAACCCAAGAAAATACCATTCGGGTTTTACGTGGGCGGGGGTATTCATCGGATCGGCTGGTTCGCCTAAGCCAACCGGCGAGAAGAGCCCGATCAACCCGATCACAATTGCGACGACGGATACTCCGAGTACTACCTTGGCTTCATTGCTCACATGATCCGGGTAGAATGGAACACTATTATCCTTTGAGGGGGTATCAATTTCTGCCATTTTTGTTTCCTTGAATTAGAGTTGGCACAATGACATGTCTTGTAAGTCTTAAAGCGGTTTCGCAATGCCTTGACGGCGCACCATCAGGAAATGTGCTCCCATCGAACCAATTGTGACCAGGGGCAGGATCAGGATATGCAGGGCGTAGAAGCGGGTTAATGTTTCAGCGGCGATATCCCAACCTACTCGAGCGAAGACAAGAACCAGATCACCGATCACTGGAATTGCGCCGCCAATTTCAGTTGCTACTGTGGTGGCCCAGAACGCTCGCTGATCCCAGGGAAGCAAGTATCCAGTGAGACCAAATCCCAGAGTAAGCATCAGCAGCAGCACGCCGCTAATCCAATTGAATTCCCGCGGCTTCTTGTAGGCGCCCATGATAAAGACCCGGATCATGTGCGCGGTGCACATCAATATCATGCCGTTAGCGGACCAGTGGTGGATCATCCTTACAGCAGATCCAAAATTGACCTGGGTTTCAATGAATTGAATGCTGGAGAATGCTTGTTCAGGTGTGGGTTTGTAGTAGAAAGCCAGCATTATCCCTGTTAGACCCTGGAGGACGAATAAAAATGCGGTGATGCCACCCAGACAGTACCACCAACGCCGGGCAAAATTGGGGACAGGTTTACTTAAGAACTTCGAGAGCGGATCTGAAATCTCATAGCGGGTGTCGAACCAGTCTGCGGTCCGGGAGAGGATTGGTTTCCAAGGAGACCGTGTTACCCAAACACTGGAACTACGATAAATTCCAAAGGCAAAGATCAAGCCTGCTCCGCCAAAAAATACCCAGCGCACCAGAGGAGTCCAAAGACCTTTGTTTTCGCCAGTGATGTGGCAGTGGAGGCAGGGATCTTGTTCTGGAGGGGGAAGACTGGCTGCAGTGTATTTGGAGGGCAGGAGTTGGTGGAAATTCTCTGAGAGGATTTCCTGAGCTTGATCCCAATCGATGGGGGTGTCACCAGCAGGTTGATTCTCTGGAGACGCCGGTCCAGCTTGACTATCACCCGTCATTCCAAATAATAAGAAGATCGCCATTAATACTCCCAAAATGGCGACCAAGTAAGTGCGTCGAAAAGTGATCTTCATGTGCTCCCTCGTTTAAATAGGTTCAGCAAGATCAGGCGAACAGCCCTCCCTAATAGCATACAGATTATTGCTAAACATGGATACTGGCACAGGCCTGATTATTACTCAGGTGAAGACCTTAAAGATCGCAAAGATAGACCCTAGGCATTTCAAGATTCAAAGGTATATTGGGGGGAATGACCTATAAGATATTAAATATCAATTATTTTTTTCTGGATGGCGTATTTGATTAATTCCCCCCGGTCGTGCAGATCTAATTTGTTCATCAAGTTAGTCCGGTGGGATTGGACCGTCTTTACGGAAAGGCTCAAGATCCCAGCGATCTCCTTATTCGTATAGCCTTCGGCGATCAGCTGCAATACCTCTCGTTCCCGAGCGGTTAATCCATTAGTGGTATCTTCCGGGCGGATATCTCCCCAGCGGAGATAGTCTTCAATCACCAAGCGCGTGATGGCCGGTGAAAGGACAGCTTCTCCCTGGTAAACTGTTCGAATTGCTCCCAAAAGGTCGCGTGCTGCGGCATCTTTCAAAACATATCCCAG
>DATKXE010000120.1:0-2262 GCA_035529195.1 Anaerolineales bacterium | reverse complement strand
TTTATCATAAGTGTAATCGAAGCCCTGTTCTTGAAGAGACCATTCTAGGTCCCAGTAAACCTCTGCCATAAAGATGAATTCTGGGTAGCCAGTGCGGGTTTCCTGGATAGTTTGTGCCCAAAACGGCTGCATTTCAATACCCCAGGTGTTCTCAAATACTTCTGGTAAGACTAACATCGCCATATCACAACGCACACCGTCGCACATCCCAGCTATATGCAGCAACTCCTTTCGCATGACTTCCTGCAGCTGTGGATTTCCGTAATTCAACTGGAAGGTATCAGACCAGCCCTGAAAGAATGGATCGCGACCGAAGGCAAAGACTTTGTCTAGATTTTGCGCGAAGCCGTAATTATAAGGTTGGCTGCGCAATTGTTCTTCACTGCCATGGATATAGAAATCGGGATGCAGGGTGAGCCAGGGGTGGTCTCGAGCAGTATGATTAGGAATGTAATCGAGCAGCAGGCGTATATTCCGCGCTTGAAGTCTCTCACGCAGAAGCGCTAAGCCGTGTTCTCCACCCAGATCCAAACTCACCACATATCCAGTGTTCGCAAAGGGCGAGCTGCAAATATCCTCAGGCTGATAATCCGGCAGTGCTTCTTGGTAAACCTGGCGCATTTCTGGCAGCTCCAGAGCAATCTGCCTGCCAATTTCGCTCGTTCGCCAAACTCCTAATAACCACAGCCAATCGAAACCGAGAGCTGCGATGCGCTCTAGTTCTTCATCAGGTACATTCACGAGGCTGATTTGTTTACCATATTTTGCAGATAAAGATCCCAGCCATATGCGGGTGTTGATCTGGTAAATTGATGGGTAGCTTGGTTTCATGATATTTACTCCCGGTGAACCCTGATTGGAGTTCTGCAAACTTATTCTAACCCGAGATCAAATGATTCGAACGAGTAATTATCAGCATGCTTCGCTCAATCCTTTCGTAGAATTTAGATCGCGATCAAGATCACAGCTGTGAACACTAAAATTACCCCGACCCATTGACGCCTGGATAATTTTTCCTTCAGGATCATCCAGGCTAGAAAAACTGTAGCAGCGGGATACAAAGAAGACAGGACGGCTGCAATATCCAGACGGCCGTAGCGGGTGGCCAGAATATAAAAAATGTTGCCGCCCGTATCAAAAATTCCTGACAGAGCGATGATGGGTAATTGATCGAGCGCCGGTCTTTCAATTCGCCTGAGCAGCAGACCAACCAGTAATATGGCAATAATGGATGAGCTGCGGGCAAAAATCAATGGCCAAAGAACCGCCTGTGCGCTTGCTTTGGCAATCAGAATAAAGAACAAACCAAAACCCAGGCCTGCAAATACCGACAGCCCCAAGTCTTCTATGTGAACGTTCGCCTCTTTCTTCCCACTTGAGATCATCCATACCGCTCCCAGCGCGATCATAATGCCAATCAAATCAGTTGGCCCCGGAATCCCAATCTGAAAAATGCTGAAGAGTACCGGTACAACCGCCGCGACAACTGCGGTAACTGGTGCCACAACACCCATCGGCCCCCGCGCCAATCCTGTATACAATGCCACTAGACCAGCCGACCCGCAGAGACCGGCAATCGCTCCCATAAAAGCGGCCTCCAGGGAAAAAGGCCCCGCATTGATCAGATAAACTCCAACGCTTAGGATCACCAGGCTGACAAACTGCGACATTACCACTACGGAATAAGCGCTGGTTCGTTTGGACGCGTAACCACCACTGAAATCTCCTGCACCCCAGGAGAATGCGGAGGATAACCCCAACAGGATAACCATCAATTCTGATCCAAGCATGATAATTCTCAAATGATTCTACATCGATTCTGTAGATAATTATTACAGAAGCAATTGATATTCCCCGCAAAACGATTAATACTATTGAGAACAGGAAATATATTCCTTCAACCTACTTGGCGTTAAAACTTGCCAATGTGCTGGAAGTAACTGTTGAGGAATTGTTTCGAATAGACTCACATCATGAAAATGGCTCAGAGGGCTGATCATAAATCAATCTGCGCGCTTGTTTGAGATTTGCTCCTTTTCCGCATCCCCTTGAGCCGTTCGAAAATCCGATCTGGTGGATAAATTACTCAGAAAATAAAGCATCCAGATGAATACTCATGAGTACTCGATCCCTTGTCTATGCGCAGATTAGCGCCGGCGTTTATTGATCAGGTCCACCGTGACAGCCAGGATTAACACCAAGCCTTTGATTACCTGCTGGTAGATCTCAGGACTGGTTGAGAGCATTTCACTGGCAACAATT
>DATKXE010000119.1:0-5222 GCA_035529195.1 Anaerolineales bacterium | reverse complement strand
GGGTGCGCATGGAAATCTTTCCCGAACAGGTACTATTAACGGACCAGTTTGACCCCCAGCAAGAAACAACTGACACAGGTGCCCAAGCAGCAGATAAACTAAAGAAAGCGAAGAAATCTCAGGGAAAGAAAAGTAAAAAGAAATCCGGGAAAAAATCAAAGACTAAGAAAGGTAAGAAATCCAAGAATGAAAAGGGGAAAGGTAAAAACAAGAAGAAAGGCAATGATAAGAAAAAGAATAATGAAGAGAGATGAGCGATAAGATGAATATCAAGGAAGCGGGTAAAGCACGCTGGTTACTAATGGCATTTGCTGCGCTCACAATCTTGATCATCTTGTTTAGCCTGGCATTCCTCGTCTCCGGCAGAGAAATCATCGAAAGACCGGTATTGATTATCTTCATATTGTTCGCCTGGTTTGGTGCGCTGGCTGGAATTGCGTTAGGCCGCAGCTCTGATTAATAAGCGGGGCTTTTGCACTTCTCTGACCACCAGATTTTAATAAAACTCACAACAGGGATTGACCAACACGCATCTGCTTGATCTGGAGATTATGCAATGAACACGACCTCACTGCAGGCAAACCCACCTACCCGGATGCAGCGCATTGGAAAATGGCTGCCAGGTGTGACTACCTTACATCACTACCAGAGCGCATGGCCTATGCCGAGCTGGCTGGTCTGCCGGCGATTACTGGCTTATACACAACGGTCGTCTGCCTTGTCGATTATGCACTTTTCGGTCCAGCACCATACCTGGTGCTGGGTCCTGATTCGTCGCCCGGACCGATGATCGCGGCGGTCATTTTACCCCTGGCTGCAGGTGGTCCGCTGGGATGCACCGCTCATCTTTGCCAATGCCAACCTGTTCCGCAACTTTGTCCGGGTACAAATCGCTCATACAGAACCCAATCCCTTCTGGGTTTTGGTAGCTGCAGAACCAATCACCGATGTCGACACCGCTGTGGCTGATATGCTGGTGGACCTGGATGAAGAGTTGAACGCGGCTGGCATCCATCTCATTCTGGCTGAACTCAAAGATCCGGTCCGGGAAAAAATTGAGCGCTATGGTCTTTATGACACCATTGACCGGCGGCATTTTTATCCCACTATTGAGGTGGCGATTGAGGAGTTTCACCTGGAATGGCAGTCCAAAATTAATCAAGAAGAAAATAATTGATAAAATAGCACCAACCTGCATCTCGATAGCGCTGACTGGATTAGCAATATATAGAATGCCGGTATCATTTAATCATTATATGCATATATCTTGATTGATAAATATAAGGAGAATTAGATGGCAACCAACCAGGAAAATGATCCCCAGGCAACCCGTTCTGAAGGCGAGGCAATGACCAAGACTCTGCGCGACCGCGCACCGCGTAAAAGCCATGGCGTCTGGGAACCGGCATCTGACCGTCCTGATCCGATCAGTTTACTTCAGGCACAGGACAATGGACGCATTGAGCAGCTGCTGCCGATCAAGTATGGGCGTATGCTCGAATCACCCTTTGCGTTCCTGCGCGGCTCCGCGGTGGTGATGGCCTCAGACCTGGCCAAGAGCCCGGTATCTGGATTGGAGACGGTATTGTGTGGGGATGCTCACCTGTCAAACTTCGGTATTTTCGCGACCCCTGAGCGGAGAATGGTTTTTGATATCAACGATTTTGATGAAGCCTATCTGGGTCCCTGGGAATGGGATCTGAAACGATTAGCTGCCAGCGCGGTCGTCGCCGGCCGGGGAAATGGCTTCAGCGAAAAGAAATGCCAGCGCCTGGCAATCGATACAGCCAAAGTATATGCTTATGCGATGGAACAATTCTCCCAGGAACATGTCCTGGATGTGTGGTACTACCAGGTAAATGTCGATTCTGTCCTGAAGGTGTTTGAAAAAACATCCAAACAGGGAGGTAAAAGCGTCCAGAAATTGGTGAGCAAAGCAAGCCGAAAAACGCACCAGCAGACCCTGGAAAAGCTGACCAAAATCGAAAACGGGAGACGGCGGATCATCAGCGATCCCCCGCTGCTGGTCCCACTCCGCGAAATGGATATTGAGAGGTTTTTTGATCCGGATAATCTTCACCAAATGACGGAGCAGTGGATCAATGATTCCTGGAGCCAGTACCTGGAGAGCTTGCCGGACGAACGGCGCTACCTGCTGAATCAATTTCGATTTAAGGATGCCGCTCTGCGAGTGGGCGGGGTGGGCAGCGTGGGAACACTCTGCTGGATCATTCTGCTCGAAAGCCAGGCTGGTGGCAACGCCCTGATATTACAGCTCAAGGAAGCTGGCCCATCAGTTTTAGAGGCCTATGTTGGCAAACCAAGGACTATAGGAAATGCTGAGCGAGTGGTGACTGGCCAGCGGCTGATGCAGGCTACCAGCGACATCTTCCTGGGATGGCATACCAGCCAATTATCCGACAGAGAATACTACTGGCGACAGCTGAAAGACATGAAGGGCTCGGCTGAGGTATCTGAGATGGATTATGATAGCTTCAGATCCTATTTAGGCGTGTGTGCCTGGTGCTTGGCTCGAGCCCATGCTCGAACGGGGGATGAGACCAGTATTGCCGGATACATCGGCAAAAACGACACTTTCGCCCAGGCAATTGGCGATTTCGCGGTGGCATACGCAGACCAGACTGAACGTGATTACCAGGCTTTAGTTGATGCAGTGAAATCAGGGCGCGTCGCAGCAGAGACTGGTATTTGAACGAAGAATTTCAACGCTAAATGAATCATTAAAACAAAATCCCGCGTTTTCCGCGGGATTATCTTTGTCCTGACACAAGGAAAGAGTAATCAATCCAGCAAACCCTCCGCCTGAAGCGCTTCTTGCTCAAGGTCGAAAATATGAATGGCTTCATTCAGCTTGGTAAGCTCAAAGATCTGCCGGAAATGATCATTGAGTTCAACAGCCACCAGGCTTTTTTCCTGCCGTCCTAACCGAATCAGCGATGTGACTAAAAGACCGATCCCGCTACTGTTCATGTAAGTCAGATCTCGAAAATTCAACAGGATGCAGCTGACCTGGTCAGTCCAATTCTAACTCAGCGAGATGCTCCACCCACATGTCCGCGGCCATACCAGCCGCCACTATTGGACTATCTCAAGGGCTTGCTCTCCAATCACGTGTGCACCTAAAATGCGGTGCGATTCTTGAGATACGATCAGCTTGCAATAGCCCTCCGGGTGATCATCGATTACAGCCCGGTCTAATGCGGAATAGGGCACCGATGCAATCATGCAATCGGGTTCGAGCACCCGGGCACGTTCCTCAGTTAAACCAACGCTGCCATATTCGGGATCAGTGAAACCGCCATGTGGAACGATCTTGTGTGTATAGTATCTCCACGACACCGCACAAGGGTTTCTTGACATGGATTGAGAATTACTTAATTATTTTCCGGGATGAAGAATAATACTGAGATGATTAATACTGCTAAGCTGCATTGAGTACGAACTGCGAAATCTCTGGGGGGCAATTGAATCGCACGGGTTCGCTGATCACACCTAGACCGCGGTTGGTATAGAGCTGCATATCATTTACCTTATACAACCCCAGATCATACTTGCGCCCCAGATAAGGCAGGATCAAGGCACCAATCCCGGGCAGGCGGATTTGTCCCCCATGGGAATGGCCAGAGAGCTGCAGGTCAATCCTGCCATCTAGCGCGTATTGATCTGCCAGGTCGGGCTCATGGCACAGCAGGACGATTGGCTCATTGGAGGCTGCCCCATCAAGGGTTGCGTTAAGATCAGGGTTCCCGCTCCAACCGTCATCCAAGCCTGCTAAATAGATAGACCCATTTCCATGCTGGATGGAATGTCCCTGATTGATTAAGACCGGTAGTCCCGCGGATTCCATGGCTGCAGTGATCACATCCGCGTCCAACCAATAATCATGGTTGCCCAAAGTGCTGAAAACGCCGTATCTGGCATTCAAGCCTGATAAGATGGGAGCCAGCTCATGGATCGCTTCCAAATCTTGCCAGACATAATCACCGGTCAGCACGACCAGGTCAGGTTTTAATTCATTGGCCATGATAACTGTTTTTTTAATTAACGCTGGTTGTGTCAGGGGGTAGAGGTGCAGATCGGTGATCTGGAGAACAGTAAAACCCTCCAGGGCAGGATGCAGATTGTTAATGGAGATTGGGACTCGATCAATTACCGGGTCCTGAGATTCGTCATTGAGCGCTAAGTATGATGTGGCCGTAACCAATCCACCACCAACCGCCAGCCCCGCAATCTTGAGGAAATCTCGCCTGTTCAAATTTATTCACCTATGACAGCCGTCCGAAATGGTCACTTGCTGAATAGCGGACAAATCGATAAATCTTACCATTATTTCAAATGCAAGATCACGCCACACGGGTTAATTAATCTCAGGAATTAATATTTTGGTATATCACCAATCATGCCACCAGAAATGAAAGCAAATCAATCTGCATTCTCAGCCTTTAAGTAAGCAGGTAAGTGAACATGTCTTGCTATACAAGAAATCCGGTGTATAAAAAACCAAATGAGATTGGCTTGGCTCAATCTTGAGGATTACGTGCATCCTCAACCATGTCGGCAATGCAGACTGGTGGTATCTGGATCGGCTGGGTTTAGCTTTTCCCCGCGATGAATTACCAGCTGAGTCAGGTGAGCGGCTAATAAAGATACGCGACCACATGCTCGCCGTTTTGCCCAACCTGGTTGACTCTACTCTGGTCGTTGGGATGGATGGTGAATTCTGGAGTCCGCGCAAGGTAATGCGCAGAGCCGTGTGGCACGAAAGGGATCATACAGTCAACATTCAGAAATTACTGTCATCTTGAGTCAGATTTCTACCCGCAGTAATATTAATCCTATTCTCACCAGATCCCGGGTATAATTTTGACGAGTTTTGTCATAAATATTATTATTGGTGCATATACAGAATCCACATGGCTCTCGACAAATACGGTCGTTCAATCTCCTATCTCAGAATCAGCCTCACCGATCACTGCAACTTGCGTTGTGTTTACTGCATGCCAGAGGATATGACCTTTCGCCCAAATGCAGAATTGATGCAAGATGACGAGATATTATTGTTCGCCCGCCTTTTCTCATCCCTTGGTTTTCACAAGATACGCCTCACCGGGGGTGAGCCAACGGTCCGCGCTAATATTGTCGAATTGGTACAGGGCATTTCTGATACTCCCGGTATACACTCGCTGTCTATAACAACCAAC
>DATKXE010000118.1:0-6304 GCA_035529195.1 Anaerolineales bacterium | reverse complement strand
TTCACCAGCCACCTTTTCGATGCTGTTGATCAACTCGATGCGTGCATTTTCCAAGCTGGTTGTTTTATCGATAGCTGATACGGCCAGGTCAGCTGCTTCTGTTGCGATTGCAAATCCAGGTTCGACGCCACCATCGTGGAATGCAGCTGGCAGGAAGGGAGAGCCTGCGGGAACATTCGCCAATGCAGCAAATCGCAAATTTGCAAACCCATCTGGAGAGATAGCGGCATTATCTTTGATCACCTTTGCACAACGCTTGATTGCATCTGGTGCAATGCCATCTTGAGTGGAAGATATAATTCCAGCAGCAAACACTTTCTGGGTATTGGCTAATACCTCTGGTATTACTTGATAACTCTCAATGAAATCAGGGAGAGCGGGACCGATGGAGGCATAATCGAACCCGGCTCCGATAAGCAGCTTCTCCAATGCAGAAGCAAATACCACCGCTTCATGATTTATCCTATCTTCAAGGATCAATGGAAAAGGCCCTGAAGCCAGTCGAGTGGTTTGAACTTCAATTCCAGCATCTTGAAAGGCACTGCGCGCAGATTTGATAAAACCGCCAGCTTGCTGGATACGAACATGGTTAAGCGGCCATTGTAAATTATCAAAATAGGTAATAGAGCGAATTTTCATTTTTTGTTCTCTTTTTGACGGGCGATTTCAAACAGCAAGATTCCTGCTGCTACGGACGCATTTAGGGATTCCCCTCCACCAGGCATCGGAATTTTGATCTGCGAATCTGCAACCTGGTATGCAGTTTGGCTTGCGCCTTCAGCTTCGCCGCCAATAATTAGGATCAGTGGTCGTTGAAAATCAGAATCATGATAAGTATCACTGCCTTCAGAGGTTGCCAAATATGCGTGCAACTCAGCGCTTTTTATTCGAGAACAAATGTCAATCCATCTTGCGTTGTGTATTGGTAATCGAAAATGAGCGCCCATTCCAGCGCGTAATACCTTCGGTGAGAATGCATCCACTGTACCAGGTGAGAGGTACACTACCTGGGCACCTGCAGCAGCAGCTGAGCGAAGAATCGTACCCAGGTTGCCCGGATCCCGCATTTGGTCTAAGATCAGCGCAAAATTGAGCTGATCTGGCACTGGAAGTGACCTCATCTCGATGACAGCCAAGATTCCTTGCGGGTTCTTGGTATCACTGATGGCACTCATAACTTTAGGGCTGACTGATTCTATTTGAGTACCAGTATTCAGTGATGCATTAACAAGATTCATCCCTCGGTCACTCAAGGTATCTGCATAAAAGATAGATCTTATTTTCCAATCAGAAGCCCGTGCTTCCTCCAGCAGGCGAACTCCCTCAATCGCAAATACCTGCTCATCATGTCTATCTTTAGACTTTTTCTGCAGCCGAAGAACCCATTGGATTTTTGGATTTTTTGTTGAAGATATCATCTTAGTTATTATAAAAAGGGGGGTTTATCCAGCTGACTCTATCATTTGATTATTATTAGGTATATTAAATTCAAGATCTGCAGCCTGAAGATAGACGGCGACAGATTCCTCATCGAAGAGGGTCAAGCGTACCAGTTCCAATCTGGTGTCTGGAAATTCTCCGAAATAATCCTTGAATACCTTGAGAATAATTTTGGCAGCGCGTTCTTTGGGAAATCCGAATATCCCTGTGGAAATGGCTGGGAAGGCTATCGAGTTCAACTCCAACCGATTTGCTAATATCAAGGCGCCCATTATCGCAGCCGCGAGCTTTACGTCTTCATCACCCTCCCCCCATACTGGACCGACAGCATGTATCAAATAACGACAGGGTAATTCTCCACCACCGGTATAGGCGGGTGAATCATGCTGGACAGGACCATGCTGTTCAAACCAAGCATCGCTTTCAACCTGAATTTGGGGACCTCCATTGAGTGATATTGCGCCCGCTACTCCACCTCCATGTTGGAGGTATGCATTGGCAGCATTTACGATCGCGTCGACATGTTCTTCAGTTATGTCACCGGAGATAATTTGGATAGACTTCCCAGATCCAAGGACAACTTCCCTGACTAGCTGATTCATTAAACCTCATCTGCGATTGTAGCATCTCCAACATGTGAAGTCAACGCGGTGAAATCTCACCAAATCAACACCGATACACGTCTGCTGGAGAATAGTTTTTCCCATTTAATAATTGCAATTAAATACAACATAGGCGGATAGAAATCCGCCTAATACCAAATATAAATTGATTAATTATTTGGAATTAGCTCGCTTGAGCTTTTTCTACTACCGCTGAGAATGCTTGAGGATCACGCACGGCCATATCAGCCAACATCTTCCTGTTCAAAGTGATCCCTGATTGTTTCATAGCATGGATCAAACGGCTGTAGGTGATGCCGTTCATCCTGGCAGCGGCGTTAATTCGTGCAATCCACAATCTGCGCAGATCGCGTCTCCGATTCCTGCGATCGCGGTATGAATACCATAAGCTTTTCAACATAGCCTCATTAGCTATGCGGAATAATTTATGACGGGAGTTGAATTGACCCTTCGTCATCTTGAGAACTTTTTTGTGATGCCTGCGGCGATGAGGCCCTGTTTTTACTCTTGCCATTTCTATACTCCTGCGATTAGTCGAGCGTCAGTACCCGTGCGAGATTACGCACAAAATTTACTCGTTGCACACACTCACCAATCGAGATTATTAATCTAACAATGGATAATTATTTACTCTTCTTCAAATACGGTGCTAGCCGATTCACACGCTTCTTGATCCCACGGCCTTTAACTGGGAGCATCTCTGTGAACAGTCGTTTCGTTCTTTTCGATGTAACTCGACGTCTATGGCTTTTTCCGCCTTTGGTACGCACCAACTTTCCAGACCCGGTACGCCGGAATCTTTTTGCGGTGGCTTTATGAGTTTTTAGTTTATACTTGCCAGTTCTTGGTTTCCGCGCCACGTCTTTCACTCCTCTCAAACAAAATCCCACGGAACAAATCTCATCCGCGGATTAACTCTGCAAATGCTTGTTATTGTGTAATTCGCCCTGATTCCTATCTTATTTCTGTTTTGCTTTCGCTGGCGCCAAAACCATCAACATAGCATTGCCTTCTAGCGAAGGGTTCTGTTCAACAATGGCGACATCGGACAATTCTTCAGCGATATCTCTCAAATCATTCAGTGCAATTTCCGGATAAGTGATCTCGCGACCCCGGAAGCGGATGCGAACTTTTACTTTCTTCCCGCTTTCAAGCCATCGTCTGGCATCGCGCACTTTAAATCCTCGATGATGCTCAGTGGTTTTTGGTCTTAAGCGAATTTCCTTTATCTCAACTTTAACTTGCGCTTTGCGAGCCTCTCGCTCCTTCTTAGTTCGTTCGTATAAGAATTTCCCATAATCCATCACCCGGCATACGGGAGGGTCAGCGTTCGGAGCAACCTCAACTAGGTCAAGGTCAGCTTCTTGGGCAAGGCGTAAGGCTTCCTCCGTTGATACAACGCCAACATTTTCTCCGCTACCATCAATCAAACGAACTTGAGGGACGCGGATGGAATTATTTATACGGAATTGTGATGAGCTAATATTGCACTCCTTATTAAATATATATCAAAGGGTTCTTCTACATAGACGTGCGCATGATACCATAAGTCTGCTTGAATCGTCAACCACGGAGATATTGCCGCATACCTTATTCACGCCCTGCTATGTCTTGTTTTGCTTTAGCTTGGAAATCCTCAATCGACATTGCGCCAAGGTTTTCTTCTGATCTCAGCCTCACGGAAACTGATTCCGCCTCCACCTCCCTATCACCGATCACCAACATATAAGGGATTTTTTGGTTTTGAGCATCACGAATTTTTGCATTCATGCGGTCACCGCGCTGGTCAACTTCTACACGTAAACCAGCTTCACCAAGAATTCCTGCGACCTCGTGAGCATAATCATAATGGCGATCAGCGATAGGAATCAATACCGCTTGTACCGGAGCTAACCAGACCGGAAATGCCCCTGCAAAATGTTCGATCAAAACGCCCATGAACCTTTCCATGGATCCAAGTAATGCTCGATGGATCATATAAGGGCGGTGATCTTTCCCATCCTCACCGACGTACACCAGGTCAAATCGCTCTGGTAAAGTAAAATCAAATTGGATCGTGCTCAGCTGCCATTCCCGGCCAAGTGCGTCTTGCACCTTAAGATCAATTTTTGGACCATAGAAGGTAGCTTCTCCTTCATCAACCTGATAATTTATCCCTGCTCGTTCTAACGCATTTCGCAAAGCTTCCGTAGGCGCTTGCCATTGCTCGTCAGAACCAGCGGCTTTATCAGGGTTGCGTGTTGAAAGGTAAGCTTGAAATTCTTTGAAACCGAATGCTCGCAAAATATTAAGGCTGAATTCCAATACACGATCAATTTCTTCCGGCATTTTCTCTGGCTGGACAAATAAGTGGGCATCATCCTGAGTAAATCCCCGCACGCGCAAAAGCCCATGCAGCACACCACTGCGCTCATAGCGATAAACCGTACCCCATTCCGCGAAGCGTACTGGCAGATCTCGATAAGAGCGTGTTTTACTCTTATAGATCTCGATATGGAATGGGCAGTTCATCGGTTTTAGGTAGTATTCCTGGCCTTCAATATCCAATGGAGAATACATATTCTCCTGGTACCAATCCAGGTGCCCACTTGTCTCCCAAAGATGGGCTTTTCCGATATGAGGAGAATACACAAAATCATATCCACCGATTTCATGTTCATGCTGACAGTAATCTTCAGTTAATTTCCGCACCATCCCCCCTTTGGGGTGCCAGAGGATCAATCCAGGACCGACCTCCTCACTCACACTGAATAGGTCCAGATCTTTCCCTAATCGGCGATGGTCGCGCTTGCGAGCTTCCTCCAATCGCCATAAATATTGCTCAAGGTCATCAGCCGATTCCCATGCCGTACCATATATTCGCTGCAGCATGGGACGCTGTTCGTCTCCCCGCCAGTACGCTCCAGCTACATTTAACAGCTTGATCGCATCCGGATTAATTTCACCTGTATTTGCTACATGTGGTCCTCTGCATAAATCAACGAATGCATCTTGTTTATAGATGGATATATCTGGTTTTTCATCCAGTGGTTCCCCATACTCATCGAAACCACCTTGTTCAAGTCCATCAATCAATTCAATTTTATATGGTTGGTCAGAAAAAAGTTGGCGCGCTTCATCCGCTTGCAGAACCCGTTTCTCAAATTCATGCTCTCCCGCGATGATCTCCCGCATCCGTTTTTCTAAAACATCCAGGTCTTCTGGAGTGAGCGGGCGAGGTAAATCAAAATCGTAATAAAATCCATCTTCGATTGGTGGTCCAATTGCAACTTTCCCATCCGGAAACATCTCGATCACAGCTTGCGCCATCACGTGAGCTGACGAGTGCCGGATCCGGTACAGGTTGCTGTCCTCATATCTCACCATATTTTCCTTTGCCATTTCTCCTCCTGCTAATCACACTTTCAATAATTTTGAACAAATGAAAACTCTCACCCTTCTGGGGCGAGAGTAAATTTCACGCGGTTCCACCCAGATTAAGCTCCAAGCTTATCTCTGCGATACCGATAACGGGGTTTCCGGTTCCCCTAATTATTCCTTGGAAAGTACCCGGGATTTTTCAGGGTCCTGCTCGCGGGTGGTATTCATTGGGGGCTATCCTGAGATGACTCTCAATCTTCGATCATCTCTCCCTGTTGCTAGCATCACCAACTACTCGTCCCGGTCAAAGCATTTTATTTTCAGGTTTATTGAATTATACCATTACCACATAATTCTACTAATATTGTCTACTATTTGGGACACTTAAATTTCAAAATGCTCTTGTGGTATGCGGACCACTCTTTTACGCTGTATCCACCGCAAGCAAAATACTCCACTTCGTAATCACCCTTGGCAATTGTGTAATCCTTTGAGGCTTCTTTATCAAGTGAAAAGACATAGGTCGAAGGTCCTGTGAGGATCGCCAGAACTCGTGAGTCTGCATCGTTGGTCAACGTTACCTTCACGATTTTAATCGTATTGGTGATATCCACAATGTGAGGAGAACTCGGTGATTGCCTTGAGTTCGCTCCACATACTGGCATAATTAGCTTTGTATGTCGAGTGATGTCTACGATTGAAGAATCCCTCGCACCACAATAACTGACATCCTTGAAGTATTCTCCACGCAGCACGGTATAGGTTTTTGTTTCTCCCGGCTTGACTACCATGTAATAGAATGCGGGTCCATCCAACCACAAATAGGCCATGCTGGTTGAATCGTTTTGGATTTTTAAGGCAACTAAATCTGATTTCTCATT
>DATKXE010000117.1:0-2910 GCA_035529195.1 Anaerolineales bacterium | reverse complement strand
GTCCTGGGGATTTTGATCATCGCCCTGGTATTCCCTGAACAGCTGCTTAGCCTGATCTACGGCGATACTTATATGGCGTATAGTGATGGTGTTATTCTCATGGCGCTCTTCTATGCCTTGATGTTCGCCTACTGGCCGCTGCAATCTATATTTAAGGCCGCGCAGCTATCACGACCGATTTTTATCGCCAATATATTGGCCATAGCCAGCATGTTTACAGTTGGCATCTGGGCAATATTAAATTGGGGTGTTTATGGGACGATTATCGGGCAGGGGGTAAACGCCCTGGTGATCAACATTGTGCTCTGGGGTTACTGGATCGCGATGAGACGGCAGAACAAGAGTTGAATGTAAATCTTCCAAGCAAGCTCGGCTTTTTCTATGATTATTGAGAAGGGGTCAATTGGGTCTAATTACTACCACTGCCCATGCGGATCAGCCGTCTTGGTAAGCGTCCATCCCAATCTTTCTGCCAGCGATACCAAAAAGTGATCATAAAAGCCAGGAAAACCAGTTTCAAATCGAATCCCAGGCCGGTGTATTCAATATACAGGCGGTCAAAGCGCAGCTTCTGGCGGGGGGAAAGATAATAATCACCCGCCACCTGGGCTAAGCCGGCCAACCCGGGCAGCACCCGGTGGCGCTGAGCATACTCGGGCATCTCCAGCAGGTAGCCTTGTACAAGCACTGTACGTTGAGGGCGTGGACCAACGAAGCTCATCTCCCCACGCAGGATGTTGAGCAATTGAGGCAGCTCATCCAGTGCCGTCTTGCGCAGCAGATACCCCATCCCCAATACACGGTCATCTTTTTCACTGGCTAAAACGGGTCCGGTGGCATCTTCAGCGCCGCGCACCATTGTGCGCAGTTTGTATTGATGAAAATTCAAACCTCCCCAGCCCACCGAATTCTTGACAAAGAGCAGCGGACCGGGATCCTCGATCCAGATTATGAAGATACCCAAGAGCCAGACCGGCAGAGAGATGATTAATCCAAATGCTGCCAGCATGATATCGAAGGCTCGCTTCAAGCCAGGAATGGGATCGGGCTTCCCGATCAATGCCTGGTGCTGCTGGTATACGTCTTGCATCACATCTTCTGAAGGGGGCGAATTATTTTCCCACAAACCTTCATTGAAATTGGTCGCCAGTATGCAGCCCAAAAAGGCACCTAAAACTGCGGGGATCAACCAGCTGGGCGTGAAGGCTGCTGCAGATGCGAGCCAGATACCAGCCCAAATCATAAGAAAAATCCCCACGCATCCCAGTAGAGCTGAGCGGTAGCGCCAACTCAATGACAGTGGTACAGCGACCAGGCTTCGTTCGATAGCCATGGACAGAGCAGCCACCAGGAGGATTAGCAAGACCACCCACCAGGCTGAGATCCTGCCTGAGGGAATAACACGCTGCATGAACAACCAAAGTAAAATCACCAGAGTTAACGTGATGACTGCTGAGATCACCCGCCCACTGGCCAGCTGCCAGATACCAACCAGGTTTGAATTTGAATCTGCGAGCCTTGAGTTTTGCTTCGACATAGACTTGGCTGGATTATACCGCGCCAATAGTTTGTTAATTTAACCCTTATCTACCGTTCTGTTCTTCAAGTATAATTTTAACCATGCCCAGAATGAAAATCCATCGCTTAATGGCAGGATTGGGTCTGCTCGGCTTGATAGTGATCATAATCAGCACCAGCCTTCCTGCCGCGGCAGCACCTCCAGCACAGTTTACGCCATTCCCCACCCCAACTCCGGGGACGGATGGCCGCATCATCTACATCGTGCAGCCAAACGATTCCTGGTGGCGCATTGCTGCAATTTATGCTATCGATCTTAACGCGCTGCTGGGTTTAAATGATGCCACCAGCGAGACAATTCTCCTGGAAGGAGAGGAAGTGCTGCTGGGTTTTGGAGGACCATCTGAGATCACGCCAACCTTCGGACCGAGTCCTACTCCTGCACCAAGCCTGCCCACCCCAACTCCCGCACCTGGTTCCGGCACCTTGTGCGTGATCCTATACAATGATGTCAATGGGGATTCTATTCGCCAGGAGGAAGAAGAGTCGATTCCAGAGGGGGCGATCAGTGTCAGCGACCGCTCAGGCGATGTCAATTTAACCGAGCCCACCACCAGCGGGTTTGAACCTTTTTGCTTTGTGGAATTGATGCAGGGGGAATACACGATCAGCGTAGCTGTTCCGGAAGGCTACAACCCCACGACCGTGCTTAATTACACACTGCTATTAGACCCCGGCACTGAAACTTATCTTGATTTTGGAGCTCAGATCAGCTCTGTGACCGTGGAAGATCCCACCTCTGCGGGTGGCACCAGCCGATCCCTTCTCCTGGGTGTTGCGGGTGGACTGCTGCTGTTAGGCGGTATCGGACTTGGGATTTATGCCACTCTGTCAGGCCGTACTCGAACCAGATCCTTGGGGGAATAACCAGCAGCTAATTAACCTCGTTTTCTAAATCTGGCCTCCATCAGATCCTCATAGAAAATTAGCAGCTGCTCACCGAATTCCAGAAAGTCCAAATTTGATCCCCTTGCTTGGCATCTCTTAACAAGTTTTGGGATTTGTCTTCCTCGACCCCCACGGTAACCAGCGCAGCCCTTAATGCGCACGCATCATCCTCTCCAACGAGGTAAGCTGCCGGACCCGTAGTAGCTGCAGGTAAACAACTCTCAATCGCCACTAACGTTTTCCCCGCAGCTAAGGCGAGATGTAAAGAACCGCAGCATGGGGAAGCTGATGCTGGGATCCTGGGCTGATTGGATCGTTATCCTTTGAGCATCCATCGTAAAGGATGCGCATTGAAACTGAACTACTGCTTTGCTTTTACCCGGCGCAGAAAGCGCTCTTCGTTAATAACCGCCCGGCGGTGAATTCCTTCACCCACCTTTTCTA
>DATKXE010000116.1:0-13563 GCA_035529195.1 Anaerolineales bacterium | reverse complement strand
TGCTGCTGTAAGCGAAAGGGGCGTTCGCAAGCGCAGCACAGCGAACAGATTTGTGTAACTGCCATTGATCCGGCAGTATCGGCTTGATCTCAATCATAACCTGGTCAAATTCTCCACAATGGAATTGGGGTGATTAATCTCTCGCGTATTACTTTTTCTAAATAGGATAAGGTCGCCTCTGAATTGTTTTACGGTGCCTAATTTGGAGTGATCATTTTCATTCAAAAAATAATCTGACTGGTCGATGCCAAGATGGGGCTTTCTTGCGGGTATTCCGCATCCATGTTCCGGTCAACAATGTCATCCAATACCATTCCGCAGCTCGCCAACCATACTGGCATCCCCGCAGTCGAGGCTGGCGTGCAGTAGCAACATTTGGTTTGCTTCAACCCCTAAAATTTTTGGATTATCTTGAACACTTGGGATATTATGTTTCTCTTCCTGGGATAACAGAAACGGTTTCCTGCAGTTCAGGGGCGCTCTCATCCAAATTCTCGATCTGCTGAGCGTACCATTTAATACCGGGTAAGGCACTCACACCATGGGCAAAAATGCTGAGCAGCACCGTCGCAGCCACGGCGACCACAATAGTATTTTCGTAGGTCAGATGCACCTCGCTTTCCAGGAAAATCAGACCTAATACGATAGATGCCAGCCCGCGCGGTCCGAACCAGCCCATGAAGAGAACCGTGGCCGGTTTCAGGCGTGTCCTGAGCATAGCCACAGCTACGGGCAGCATTCGAACGACGGTCAGGCTGAGCACGGCGAAAATGACGGTGGTGCTGTCAAACCGCGGAATGAACTCAACCACGATCATACCGAAGATAAAGAAGACAAAATAATTTAAGAGCTCACCCCAGGCCTCGCTGAACTCGCTGGCGTGGAAGTGGGCATCTTCGAATCCACGCTTGACCAGCAAACCTCCAACGAAAGCGGCGATGAACCCATTGCCTCCAATCAGACCAGCTCCGCCATAGCACATTAAAGCCAGTGCGAGCAGACCTAATTGCTGCAATGATTCCTCGATCCACCCGCGCCTGCCTGCTTCACCTATCAGCCAGCCACCGATCCATCCAATTGCAATCCCTATGAGCAGGCCAAATAAGATTTGTCCTACAGTGAAGAGCAGCCAATTCCCGGAAACGATTGGATCGGTGGCAGCAGCTAATCCAACAAAAAGGACGAAGAAGGGCATGGAAAGGCCATCGTTGAGCCCAGCTTCTACGTTGAGTGTTTGCCGGATGTGGTCAGGCACCAGCTTACTCTTAACAATCACCTGTCCTAAGCTTGCATCGGTGGGAGCCAGTATGACAGCCAGCAAAGCTGCCTCCCAGATGGATATGCCATCAAACAACAACCCAGCAATGATCGTGCCTGCCAGGATGGTCAAGGGCATTCCAATCCCCAGTAATCGTTCCGGAAGGATTGTCTCCTTGAGAAGTTTTCTCAGATCGATGCGTATAGCATCTGTAAAAAGCAGCAGGGCAAGGGTTAATTCGGCGATCAGCAGGATTGTCTCACTGTGGATTTCCAGCTCGGCCACCCTAGGTATGGCGAGATATATGACCATCCCGGTCACCGTAAAGATGATCGGGGCTGTTAAAATGGTCTTTTCGATTCGCTTTGAAACCAGGGTGAAGAAAAAAATCAGGATGATAAAAAATGTAATTATGACCATAACTCTCTAGCCTGAAAACACTATCTAAGATTCACCGGGATTTTATACGTTTACTCAAAGATATCGCGCATTATATCATCTCTAGCAGGCAAGTTCGCCAGCCCAACCCACTGCTCTATAAGGAGTTTAAGAATAAAAATTTTGTGGAAATGTTTGAACAGGCAGCGGCTCGGAAAATATGATTAATATTGCCCGGCGTTGGTGGAGTTTGATAAACAGACAGCTGATGAACTTATACGTCTAAATAAAGCCATTAGGGTGATCAGTCCCGAAGGACACGATTGGGAAAATTTATCACTTCAGGATTGATTTTAAGAATGGTAATTGCACCATCGAGGATCGTCGAATAACACTGGGGTTGCTCACTGTATGTTGATCTTTACATTGATGCTCAAACTATATGCCAAATGGATAATTATCTTCCCAGCGATGCATGTCATTTTGAAATTTTGTGCGACATAGAATCAAGTATGGATCTCAGCCCAAATTTCTTATCTGTTGAGATAAGTTGTCTTGATCCACTGGCAGCCGGTTAAGTCTCACTCCGCAAGCGTTATAGATAGCATTGATAATCGCAGGTGGGGTTGGCATGGTGGAGATCTCCCCGACGCCTTTGGCACCATAAGGACCATCTTCGGTGGGATGTTCAACGACGATCGTTTTGATCTCTTCGGGAATATGTTTGATCGAAGGCATGCGGTAGCGAGCTAAATGATCAGTGAAAACTATACCATCTTCGACGATAAATTCTTCTGTCAAGGCGTGGCCAATCCCCATGATAATGCCGCCTTCCACCTGCCCCTGCAATCCCAGGGGATTGATGGCTTTGCCAACATCTGTCGCACCGATAACTCGCAGAACCTGGACCTGGCCGGTTTTCAAATTAACTTCAATTTCCACCGCCTGGGCAGCATATGAGTAGGCAAAATGTTTATCCCCAGCCTGATCCAGGGGATATGTCTCTGGAGCCCAATATTCGTACAACACCTTCGGCTCACGCCCCTCTTCCTTCATTAAATCAACGACTTTTGCATACGGGACTTCGTGCCCATTAATTTGAGCAAGTCCCTCAACGAATTTAATTTCCTGGGGGGCGATATCATACCGTTCTGACAGCGTGGCTTGCATGGCTTCACGTAGAGAACTGGCAGCAAGTTTGACCGCGTTTCCAGAGATATAGGTCTGCCTGGAACCCGTAGTTGGTCCACCATCCGGGGTTAGATCAGTATCAGACAATAAGACCCGTACTCGCTCGACTGGCAAACCCAATTCCTGGGCTGTTACCATCTGCAGTACCGTCACGAGACCCTGGCCAATTTCGGCTGATGAGATGCGCGCCTCTGCAGAACCATCTTTCAGCAACTCGACCTCAGCGATAGCTTTGTCGGGTGCACCTTCACCCAGTCCCGTGTTCTTGAATGCCACTGCAAATCCCCAGGCTCTCCTTTTTCCGGGTGACCCATCCACAAGACGGGAGACAAATGGGTCTTTCCCATTGGTATATTTCATCATCTCTGCTCTGGTAGTGTCGATGCACTCAATCAATCCAACGCTATCTTTAAGGTGCTGTCCAGTATTTGTAATTGAGTCTGGTCGCAGGGCATTCTTCCGCCGCAGCTCAATCGGATCAAGCCCCATTTTTTCTGCAACCTGATCGATCATGCATTCAATCGCGAAAGCTGCCTGCAGTGCACCAAAACCACGGAAGGCACCAGAAGGGGGGTTGTTTGTATACATGGCGTAGCAATCTATCTTGACATGGGGCACTATATAGGGCCCTGTAGAGTGAGTGGTTGCCCTTCCCATCACCTTCGTACCGAGGGAGGCATAGGCGCCCGTATCACCATAAAGTTCCGTTTGAGCGGCGGTTATCGTGCCATCTCGTTTCAACCCCAGCTTGATCTTGATTTGAGTAGCATGGCGTTTGGGATGGACCAGCATACTTTCGTGCCGGTCGTATAAGATCTTGACAGGTTTATGGGTTGCTTGTGCCAATAATGCAGCATGGATCTGTCCAACAATATCTTCCTTTCCGCCAAATCCACCACCAATTAAGGGACCTCTCACACGCACTTGGGTTTGAGGAATGTCCAGTGCAGCTGCTACTTGTTCCCGGTCTGCATACGGAATTTGAGAACCAACATAGATTTCAATGCGACCATCCTCTGTCAGGCTGGCGATGCTGCATTCAGGCTCCATGAAGGCGTGCTCATAAGAGGGGGTAAAAAAGGTTTCCTCGTAAATCACATCGCTTTGCTTGAAGCCCTGTTCTATATCACCTTTATTCACTTTAATGTGCTTGAGCAAGTTCCCGTCTGTATGTACCTTGGGTGCATCCGGTGTTTTTGCTTTAACCGGGTCAGCGACAACTGGTAAAGGTTCATAATCCACTTCAACCATATCCAGTGCACCCTGTGCGATCGCTTGGCTATCAGCTGCAACAATCACCACTGCATCACCCACATAGCGCACTTTTTGACCAACGCCAACTAAAGCGGGCCAATCCTGTATTACCAAACCATGATTCACCCGCCCGGGAATATCCGCTGCGGTTAGCACAGCATGCACTCCGGGCAGATTCTTGGCCTTGGTGATGTCAATCTTTTTTACGAGCGCATGGGGGATGCCAGCCCGCAGGGTGGCTCCATAAAGCATTCCCGGCAAATTGATATCATCTGTAAAAATCGCTTCCCCACTCACCTTCGCTGCTGCTTCAGGTCGCTGGATAACTCGTCCAACAACTTCCAGGTCGCTTTCGTATTCCAAAGTCGGGTA
Organism: Anaerolineales bacterium; assembly: GCA_035529195.1. GTDB lineage: Bacteria > Chloroflexota > Anaerolineae > Anaerolineales > UBA4823 > PFL25. The sequence goes on along the minus strand of DATKXE010000116.1, from coordinate 9,110 downwards.
ATCAATTGGTATTCCATGATTAATATTGTTAGCTGCAGCCTGGATGGCCTTGAGAATTGCTGGATAGGCACCGCAGCGGCAAAGTGTATCGGTCAATGCATACTCGATTTCAGCACTGCTGGGTTCAGGAGTTTCGTCCAGCAGCGCCGCGGCAGTCATAATCTGACCTGGAGTGCAAAATCCGCACTGCACCGCTCCAAGTTTAACGAATGCTTCTTGCAGAGGGTGTAGTTTGCCATTCTTCGCCAAACCCTCGATCGTCGTGATTTGCTTGCCGTCAGCTTTTTGGGCAGGATAATTGCATGAGAGCACCGGCAAGCCATCGATGAGCACGGTGCAAACTCCACATTCTGATTCGTTGCAGCTTACCTTTGTGCCCGTGAGAGACAAGCGATACCTCAGCACATCCGCCAGCATCTCCCCCTCATTAATCTCTACGGTCTTTTCGATCCCATTAACCCAAATTAGTAAATTTGTCATGATTTCTACTCGCTCCAAAAATAATTCTACTGATAATTACACCTGGCAACAGCAGCATCCAGCACCTCCCGCAGCAACACGGATAAAAGCATCTCCCGGTATTTCTTCGTTGCTCGGTGAGGGCTGGTTCTCAAGCTGACTTCACTTTCTAAAACTCGGCATGCCTGGTTGAAAGTATTATCGTCGAATATCTTGCCCTTGAATATGGACTCGGTTTGGTAAGCTCGAAAGGGTCGTGGACCTGCAGGGCCACAAGCTATTCGTACATCTTGTATGCTGTCATTGGCATCGAGTTTCACCCAGGCTGCCATATTGAGGATGGCGATCGCCACTCCCTGGGGGCGCATGACCCGATGGAAGGCGGAAGATTCCCGGTCTTTTTTTCTCGAGAAACGGAATCCAACCAGCAGCTCGCTTTTCCGATCGAAGGTCACCTTTCCTGGTCCTTCGAAAATATCGATCAGTGGCTCCCAGCGAGTACCCCCTGAGCTTGATGCTATTTGGACATCTGCATCTAAAGCCAATAACGATATCGTCCCATCTCCTGCTGGCAGGGCATGGGCCACATTCCCACCGATTGTGGCCACATTTCTCACCTGCGGACCACCAATCAAACCACAACCTTCAACGACACATTGAGCATGCTCTTTAAGTAATTCGCTGTGGACGATTTCATTGTGCGTAGCTGCTCCACCAAGGAAGACCTTCTCGCCGTCAACGATGATATGCCTCATTTCATCGATCTCAGATACATCCAGGAAGATGTCAGGGGAAGTATGTCTTCCTTGACGAATATCGAGCAGCAGATCGGTTCCACCTGCAATAATTGCTTTTGACTGATCTTCAATAAGGAGCGTGTCAAGAGCTTCTGCCAGAGAATGAGCTTTTATATATCTTTCAACCATAATTAACAGCCTTTATTTGTACATATATTATAAAGAATATCTACGATCTTATGGGGATGAGTTGGATGCTGCTTTAACGATAGATGAACACCTAAATAGCAAATACCTTTCTGCACACTCTCATTTACTATTTCCAGAAACCCACATGTACTTCACGAGCCTCATCTTCAAGGATCGGATCGGTAACCTCGATTGATTTTCGACCTCGTTCGAAGACCTCGTGACAGGGCAGATGAAGGATCTCTTCAGCATCCCAGCCAATCATTTCGTATAAACCCTCCTCGCTCAAGCTGTAGACGACCCTTCTAACATTTGACCAGAATATAGCACCAGAGCACATTGGACAAGGTTCTGTGCTCGTATACAGCGTACATTTCGCCAGGAATTCACTATCATACTTCAATGATGCCTGTCTCATGAGGTTGGTTTCTGCATGACCCGTGCTATCTTTTGCAGTGACTACTGTGTTTTCCGCTTCTACCACGATGTGACCATCTTCGTCGACGAGCAAGGCGCCGAAAGGATGATTGCCATTGTCACGTGCCTTGCGGGCGATTTTTATCGCGGCTCGGATGTACATTTTATCGTCTAAATTCAACTTGCTACCTCCAAATATCTAGCGCTGCATTCCAAACAAAATTCTATTACGGTCATGTTCATCAAATTGTGGATGTTTTATCTCTTACTGAACTTCAGATTTGCAGACTGGGGTTATGAAAGGGGCACCCCATATTGCCGGGAGCTCAACCCTCAACGGTGATCACAACTTTGGCATTCACTTGGGGAGCCAGGATGAGACAGGAATTAACTGCTTGCACGTCCACCACAGCCACACCATCTCCGCAGTCCCCCTGGCTGCAGCCATCCTTCGTACCTGTGAGTCCCAAATCATCTCGCAATGCCTGTAACAATTTACGGAGTTGTTCGGTCCTGACAGTTCTCTATACCCCGATCGCAAATAATATTCTTTCAATCCTTGACCATTATCCTTATTTGTAAGGTTCACCCGAGAGGTGGGTATTAAAACTAAACCAACAATCTTCTCGCCCGGTCGTTATGTTTCTGGATATGGGATTGGAGATCAACTGTTTCCAGGTGACCCTCTTTGACGATGAACTTTCCCCCAACCACGGTGTAATCCGCGGTTACCGGGGTGCAGAAAACCAGAGCAGCCAAAGGATCATGCAAAGCACCAGAAAAATTGAGCTGTTCCAGGTTTACTGCAAAGAAGTCGCCACATTTGCCAACCTCCAAAGAGCCAATATCATTCCGACCCAGCACAGCCGCACTGCCCCGTGTCGCAATCCTGAGTGCCTGGCGAGCAGACATCATTGGTGAGGCATCCTCACTCGATAATGATGCACCCTCAAGACTGGCTCCCAAGCGCGAAAGCAGCATAGCTTGTCGGACCTCCCCAAGCATATGTGAACCATCGTTGCTGGCAGAGCCATCCACACCCAGTCCCACTTTTACACCCGCAGTGAGCATTTTCAGTATTGGCGCGATACCTGAAGCCAGGCGCATATTCGAACTCGGGCAGTGTGCCACACCACATCCTGTACTGGCATATTGAGCGATTTCATCGTCATTAACATGCACTGAATGGGCGAACCAGACATCAGAGCCAATCCAATTTACCTGCTCCATATATGCGACCGGGCGGTGACCGAATAGTTCGATGCAGAATTGCTCTTCATCCTCGGTCTCTGCCAGGTGTGTATGCAGCTGGACCCCATATTCGCGTGCCAACGAGGCACTGGCCATCATCAAATCACCGGTAATGCTGAATGGTGAACAGGGTGCCAGTACAACCTGGGTCATTGAGCCAGGGTTTGGATCGTGATACTGTTCAATCAGGCGCTGGCTATCCTTGAGGATGAAGTCTTCTTCTTCAACAACGCTGTCCGGGGGTAAGCCTCCCTGGCTCTCACCACGGCTCATTGATCCCCGGCTGGCGTGTAAACGCACACCGATATCCAACCCAGCCCGAATCTGATCATCCAGGCGCGAACCATTGGGGAAAATGTACAGGTGATCCGATGCTGTGGTGCAGCCGGATAGAGCCAGCTCGGCCAGTGCGGTGATGGTCGAAATATAGATGTCTTCCGGCTGCATACGAGCCCAAATGGGATAAAGAGTCACCAACCAGTTGAAGAGATTTGCATCCTGGGCGGCTGGTACTGCGCGGGTCAGGGTTTGGTAGAAATGATGATGGGTATTGATCAAGCCTGGAAGAACTACATACCCTTCCAGATTAAGCACCTCATCAGCAGAGCTAGCCAATTCCGAAGTTGGACCCACCTGCACGATGAATCCGTCCCGGATGAACAGCCCGCCATCAACGAACTCACTTTCCTGGTCATCGAATGTGGCTAATAGCGAGGCATTGCGGACGAGTAAAGTTGGCACGTTCTCCTCCTAAATTTCAATAGATTCCCATAGGTTATCCAGTGGACGGCCCAAATCAATGGCTTCCTAGCGTACTTTATTATATACCTCTTGCCATTCCGGCTTGGGCTTGGAGGTTTCCAGGCCATAGACATCGTGCACGATCTTGCCAATATTTGGAGCTTTGATGCTGTCGTTGTATTTCGGCAGCAGAGCTTTTGCGATCTTGTTGACCTTCTCCAGGGGCAATCCTGAAGCTGCATGAGATACCTCGGCACAGAAGGGGCACTCCAGCGGTGTCAGGTAGTCGTCCAGTTTTCCGCCTGCAAGACCGGATGCTGCAGCAAAGCACAGGCAATACATGAGAGCACAGCGCCCTCCGGCCGACCGGGCATGTCGCCTTTCATGGCCGGGGAACCCGCGAGGATCATCCCCCGACATTGATGGTCTGGATAACTTAATGAAGGGTCTGGAAGTTGACCTTTAATTCTGATGGGAACAGGATCATCGATAAATCCGTGGTTTTTAATGTGCCTGGTAATCCATATCCACCAAACTGCCAGCATTCCGTTACTGCTGAAATCTGTCCAATCCCACCCATCTTTGGACGACCAGATTTTTCCCGAATCTTGACATGCATCTTGGCCTATTCAAACCCAACCCATTCACTTAAAATACCAGCTAAAGATGCTTGCACGGCTACAGCGATCCCACCTAATGAACATCTCAGCACAACCAAAACAAAAGACTGCACTATTGATTCTCCATATGAAAAATCATCGTAAATACATAGCCTTTACAAATTCTTTTTGGAAGTTCTCAACGGTGGTCAATTCGATGTAGTCAACATTCTTGATCACATCTTTGATCAGCTGCCGGTGGTTTACAGAAATCAAGGCTTGCACAGCACCCATCCCAGCTGCATTGCCAATCTGCCGGAAACGCTGCACAGGGATATTTGGGAACATACCTACGCTGATGGCATTGGGTACATCAATATATGTGCCAAATGCTCCTGCGATGATGATCTCGTCAATATCTTCGGGGGTTATTCCAGCTGTGGTCATTAATATTTCCTGGCCGGCTTTTATGGCCGCCTTGGCCAGCTGAATTTCATTCACATCCTTCCGGGATACAGTGATATCACGCTCATTACCACTGGATTCCCCCGGCACCAGCAGGAATTCCAGGTGGTTCTTATTACTCTTACGAATATTGAGCTGTCCTTCAATCAGGGCACCTCTCTCATCCATCAGGTTGGCGGATTTCATCTCAGCCACAACATCCAGGATGCCTGAACCACAAATTCCAATAGGAGGTTCATCGTCGATGGTGAAGGTCTTGATTTTTCCATCGATGATCTGGACGCGTTCAATCGCGCCAGGAGCGGCTCGCATACCATTGGTAATGTGCGCTCCCTCAAACGCAGGACCTGAGGCGCATGAACAGCTCATTAGCTGTCCTTTTGATACAAGGGATATCTCAGTATTTGTGCCGATATCAATTGCCAGTACGGTTTTATCCGTTTTCCAGAGCTCAGTTGAAAGAATAACAGCAGAATGATCTGCTCCAACGTAGCCTGCGATATTAGGCAGCAAGTGTATATACGATCCTGGAGCCAGTTTGATCCCAATGGCGCTTGCTCGGAAATCTAATGGCTCACTGACTGCTGGAACATAAGGTGCAAAGGCTAGCTGCTCCACTGGCAAACCAGCAAACAAGTGATGCATGGCCGTGTTGCCTACAATGACTGCATCTACAATCTGCCAGTGGTTGATTCCAGTTGATTTGCACACATCCTGAATGAGTTTATTGAGCGCATTTACTAATGCAGTTTGCAGTGTACGCAACCCATCTTGATTTTGGGTGGTGTATGCAATTCGGCTGACAACATCCTCGCCGTAGGCGATTTGCGGATTCATCTCACCAACCTTTTCTACCACCTCCCCGGTTAATAAATCTACCAGATATAGAGCCAGTTTCGTGGTGCCAATATCCACGGAGATGCCAAAGATGCCACTCCCCGAGGGTAAGATAGCGATGATTTCGCTTTCACGAACTACAAATCGGGCGGACCATTTATTCTCTCGCAGGACATCGGAAATGGTAGTCAGGACAGGCAACTCAAAGTGCGCCTCAGGGAATCCGTTTTCAGCCAGGGTATCTTTCACCCGATCAGCATCCGCACGCAAATCTTCCAGAGTTGGGGGTGAGATTTCTAAATCGATCACCTCAACGCTGGGTGCCAAAGGAATATCGAAGTCTTTACCCTCAACCTGTAATCGTTGTGGGGTTGATAGAGATTCTGGTGGGATGTCAATGCGCACATCTGTGCATGGGGTGACCTGACAGGCTAAACGAAAGCCATCTGCCAGCTCTTTATCACCCAAGTAATCCATTTCAGGTTGAGTTGGCGGATTCACTTCACCCTTGGCGATCCTGACCAGGCAGCTTTCACACCAGCCTTCACCACCGCACAGCGAGACCAGGCCGACACCAGCTGCCTGGGCTGCTTCAAGCAATGTCGTTCCTGCGGAGATCTCGATTCGGCGCCCCACTGGCTGCATATCGACGACCCGGGTTTTCAAATCAGGCGTGGGCAGGGTCATAATGATCCTGATAGCGACAGGTCTCACGCATGGCGCAGTAGTCACAGGTCCGGCCGCCAGTTTTCATCGTATGGCCGAGACCTAATACCATGGTTAAGGATTTGCGCGGTATCATCAGCCCGTATTCGGTGAGCCGGACGTTGATTTGGGCAGGATCGAGTATCTCAAAGATCTCAGGCTGACCCTTATCAACTGGCCAACCAACCATTCCTGGACTGATGGGAATGGAGGATTGAAGTCCTTGCTCATCCGCCTGATCTTCAAAGTACTTGCAGGCTGCGTTTGCCAGAGCTTCCACTGCTGCTGAACCAACCCCATCGAGAGCTAATCCGTAAACGATATCATCTCTGGATACCTTGGCTGCATGGGACTCCAATGCCTCCCCCACAGTGCAGAGGATTAATATCACGCGCTCCGCAGGACCGAGATGATCCGAAATCAGCTCACCTGATAAAGATAAACCACCATCTAAGAACAGACGCTCATGGCGAAGGGCTTCCACATCTAATTCACGAAAGAGAGTTTGTGCCTCGATTAAAGCCTGCCCTTCTTCCAGGGCGCGCTCCGCAAGTTCAACCAGGCGCGGACTGCGTTCTCGGATGGCCCCCGGTTCTGCTCCCTGCCCCCGCAATACCGCGTCGACATCAAAATCGAGATCCTGGTTATTCCAAACTGGCATATTAAGCATCCTCCTTGGGTTGATTATTACGCCAGTATCCGATGTATCGTGCGCCAAAGGTATCGCGGCCCATTAACAAATCAGTCGCTCTGATAGAGCTGGTCAACTTGATGGGGTCGGTGATGGCACAGGTAGCACCGTTACCCATGGCTAAGGACAGGAAGGCCTGGTTGACTGTGTGACGATCTGGCAAGCCAAAGGAAACATTGCTGGCACCCAGGTTGATGTTGACACCAAAATTCTCCCGCAGCAATTGGATCGTTCGCAAAGTTGTTGCACCTGCATTGCTGTCCGCGCCCACAGTAAGCACCAGTGGATCAATCACAACATCATTTGCGGGTATGCCAAGTTTTGCTGCCCGTTCGAGGATCTTTCCCGCGATTGCGATCCTGGTTTCAGCATCATTGGGGATGCCTTCATCGTCCATGGTAAGACCGATCACCGCCGCGCCATATTCCTTGACCACCGGCAGAACCGCTTCCAGGGACTTCTCTTCCCCATTGACAGAGTTCACCAGGGGTTTTCCAGATAAAACAGCCAATGCGGCTGCTAAAGCATTGTGATTAGCTGAATCTAAGCATAATGGCACATCAACAAGTTCTGAAACGATCTTTGCTACTTCAGGTAAGACGGCCACTTCATCAATACCGGGAACGCCTACATTGACATCCAGGATGTCTGCGCCTTTCTCTACCTGACTGGTCGCCAGTAGACGGACATAATCATAATCGCCGTTCTGGAGGGCTGCAGCCAGCTTCTTTCGACCTGTTGGATTGATCTTCTCTCCAATGATCACAAATGGGGCATCAAAACTGATTGTGACCTTTTGTTTGTCGCTTCTTAATATCGTTTCCATTGAATATTCCTTTCGTTGTTCAGTATAGTTTTGGATTATCTCATAATTCGCAAGGAGGGATTTGCCAACCGCATCAGCAGGAATTCTTATTCATAGGTTTGCACAGTGATCTACCCTTCCTAATAATTCCTGGAAATCAATCGAGCCTGATTTGATAAACCAGGTTTACAAAAATCGATCCTACAGCACATATTTTCATCTTAATAATATTCTTTACATCGACACCACTCCCATTCCCAAAGAATCAGGGTCCAACGTGGTTGGTGATCAAAAGATTATAATCTCTATTCGAGTCCCAGCAATACTTTGGTCATGCGCACACATAATTCCGCGTTTTGACCATATCCATCAGCTTCGATCTCTTCAGCATAGGCAGCGGTGACCACCCCTCCACCCATAATAACTTTAACATCCTGCCGCATTCCGTTTTCTTTTAGAGCAGAAATCACTTTTTTCTAACTCTTTAGCAGTCACTGTTAACAAGGAACTCATTCCAAGTATATCTGGTCTTTCTCGTTTCACAGCTTCTATAAAATCATCGGCAGGTATATTAACCCTTAAATCGACCACATCAAAACCGTGAGAACTCAATATTGTGGCTGCGATAGTTTTTCCGATATCGTGCAGGTCACCCTGCACCGTTCCTAAAACAACCTTCCCCACTTTGCTGCGTTTTGTACCGCTGCGCGAGATTTCTGCCTCAAAAATTTCAGCGGCAGCTTTCATCGTTTCAGCAGAGAGAACCAGATCCGGTAGAAATAGATCACCCGCGGCGAATCCTTCTCCAACTTCAGAAATGCCATACTTCAATCCACGCTCAAAAGCCTCTACCGGGTCAATCTGGAGTTCCACAACTCGCTTTGCAGCTGCAACGGCATTTGCGGGAATCCTTGAATAACCGCTTGCTTTAATTCCGCAATTGCATCCTTTTCCATTATGCTATTTCTCCACAACTATTCTGGGATCTTCTCTTTTCTGCAGCCATCAGTATTTTTTGCAGTTTCTTTTCGGCTTCTCGGGGGAGCGGATTTGGTTGGTGTGTATCCATTAATTGGCGAGCGACTTCAGTTGCCCTGTCAACAACACTTGTTTGCTAAACGGTTCACAAAAACTTGTGCCCCAAAGGAGACCCAAATCGAACTTAATAGGATTACTAATCCTACAATTTTCCTAGGCGCCGTCGTCGCTAGATA
>DATKXE010000115.1:0-3393 GCA_035529195.1 Anaerolineales bacterium | reverse complement strand
GGGGCATTGGGATATGTTTTCGCCATGCAGGAGCTGCTCGATCAGGATCCCAGTCTGGATTGGATCGTATTTCCTTCCTCTTCGGGCGGCACTCACGCTGGATTAGCCCTTGGAGGCCGCATGTTTGGATACCATGGCGGAATATTGGGAATCAGCATCGATAATCCGGCGGCCGAATTATCCCAAAAAGTAGCCGTGTTAGCGGAAGAAACCGCGAATTGTCTTGGTGAAGACCACAGATTTTCTGCTCAGGATATCCTGGTGAACGACGATTATCTGGGAGCCGGATACGGAGTGATGGGAGAACCAGAGGTTGAAGCGTTAAGCATGTTCGCTCGCAGTGAAGGCATGCTGTTGGATCCGGTTTATACCGGTCGCGCAGCTGCGGGCTTAATCGATTTGATCCGCAGTGGATTTTTCACCGCGGATCAGAAAATTCTATTCTGGCATACTGGAGGAACCCCAGCATTATTTGCTGACCAATACCTGAGTAGATTATTGAAACCTTAACTTGCTCAGGAATTGACCGGTTCTGCCACCACAAATCTCAACCCCCAGGTCTCTAAGCCATCTCTCTCGAGACAGGTTTGAAAGGTCAGGTGATGTTCTCCCTGATAGTACTGACTAAATACCTGGTAGGTGGTTAATCTTTCCCCAGTTTCTAGATTAATGTATTGGCTCCAATTACTCCCGGGAGTCACTTTTTGGTATTCAATTACTTCCGTAATCCGGTAGTTTTGCAGAGAACCATCGCCATTCACTACTAGTACCTGCAGACCTTCAACCAGGCGGTAAAAATCCTTACCGGATAAGTAGTTATGCGCAAGAAGGCCGATGACACCGTAGCGAGCTGCCAATTGAAATTGAGTTGCTGTCCCAGGTTGGACGGATACAAAGCCTGTGTCCCCGCTGGGCTGCTGAACAATCGGTAATGCCATGAACCCGGGGACATAGACACCTCGCACAGCCCCAGATTGCCCGTCCGCAAGATTGTTGACAAAATTGTTTAATGAAGGCAGATGTTCTCTTGAGGTCCAGGAATCGATTGTTGGAGGGGGGAGATGGATGACACTGACCAGGCTTGAGATGTCTCTGCCTGTCACTGGTAAGCTTCCCTGAGTTGAGTAAGGCAGGGAGAAGGATACAAGCAACAATACAAGGATCAAATACCGGCTGAAAGCAAGGAAATTATTCGATCGACACCAATTCATATTCACCAATTCCAATAGTTTCTGGTTAGAATCCAGTAATAATATTGCTCTGTTTATACATCACAACAGGTCAAAATTAGCTATTGGAACTGTAAGTTTATGTGAATTTTACGGGGTTTACGCAGAATTGTTTGAATTTAATCCGGTGACTTCAAAGACTTGGATTAATTCTTTCTTCCCCTTGGCATTGATTGGATCGATTGAACGAGCTTGTAAAGAATTCGCGATGTGCTGGTAAGTCCTGGCACTGATCAGTATCTGTCCTGGGGCGGCGTTCTCCTGTAATCGTTTGGCGATGTTAACGCTGTCACCTATGGCAGTGTACTCCAGCCGTTCTTGAGAACCAACCAGCCCTAAAACTGCTTCTCCGGAGTGCACTCCAATTCCGATGCCCAGCCTCAATTCAGGTGGTAATTCACCCTGAATCGAGTTGATTGCAGAGCGCAAATGAAGCGCGGCCCGCACAGCCCGTAATGTGTGATCGGATTGAGGGATAGGGGCATTGAAAAATGCCATGATGGCGTCCCCCATGAACTTATCGATGGTTCCTTGTTCGGAGAGAATCGCTTCTGTCGCAGCACCCAGGTAGCGATTTAACACTGAGACTAACGTTTCGGGATCACATCTTTCGCTGAGGCTTGTATAGCCGCGTATATCAGCAAACAGGGTTGTGATGGTTGTCCTGGTACCGCCCAGATTTAATTCATCCGGGTTTAACTGATCAATCACCGCGGGGGCTACCATGCGTTCAAAAAGTCGCCGCTGCGCTTCCAAGCGACGAGTCTCTGTCACATCTTCCATGACTATAGCTGTGCCTAAAATCTTTTCTTGAGCGTCTTTTAGGGGTGCCAGGTTGAACCGAAGATGCAGGGGATTTCCCTGTGTGTTCTTAATATTAAACTGCATACCCCTGATCTGTTGGTTGGATTGGCACACTCTGGTCAGGTAACCTTGAAGATTGATGGTCTTAAAAAGGGGGACAAGGCTCACGCTTTTACCGAGTAAATCTATTTGTGATTCCCCTAAGATATCTTCAGCAACGCTGTTGGAGAGAGTTATTTGATGCTCAAGATTGGTTGTAAGCACACCGCTGGCGATGGATGCGAAGACGTCATCCATTAAGTTTTTCAGCTCAGTAACTTCCGCAAGTGAAGATCGGACTGATTCGAACAAACGAGCGTTCTCGATCGCAACTGCGGCTTGATTAGCAAATGCGGATAATAAGTTCTTCTCAGTTTCTGTGAAAAGACCCTCCCTCAATCGATTGTCCGCATAAATCACACCAATCAGCGTGTCTTTTAATATGAGGGGGACGCACAGGATAGAGCGCAGGTTCAGAGAGATGATGCTTTCTTGAGCATCAAATCGAGGGTCTTGCTGGGCATTCGTGGTGAGGATGGGCTGCCCCTCGACTAATACCTGATTGACGACCGTCCTGCTGAGCGTAGTGTCTGATTCATCCAGGGATTCGCGTTCCCAATTGCGTGCGATATGAATGCTGAGCTTCTCCTGACTGTCTTTCAGCATTAAAAAACCCCGCTCAGCGCCCGTAAGCCGGACGATAGTATCCATCACAACTCTCAGGACATCATCTACCTGCAGAGATGAATTGACCAGCTGGCTGATGTTTGCCAAGGCGAGATAATTATCATGCTCTTCTTTTTGCTTGGCAACTTGCTGGCTCACATGGATCAGGGAAATTGATAATTGAGCCAAATCCTCAAGGATGGGTTCTATATCGGTGGGGATATCATTCGCCAGGGCAGCCTGAATTTGTTCCGCCAGCTGGCTGAGCAGGATTATTCGCCTGTCAAGAGGGGTTTGGGCTGAATCAGCTGGATCGCTTTCCATTAATTACTCTATTGGCTTTGCAACTAAGGTTGGTCTGTTGATTTTCGACTGCGTTTCGGGTCCTGAAAACGAGACAAGACACGCTGCAGTTTTGCGTAGTAAGATATTTTGCGGATCTCTTTACCAGCCTGTTGAGCAACCTCTGTTTCTTCAGGTTGTTCACCATAGATAGCATTTTGATACGGGATAATGACAGCCTGGACAGGGCCCTCAGATACAGGTAGCAGCTGCACCAGATCAGTTGCGCGCTCTGAAGGGGTGTCAGATATTACCGGCGGTCTCCCGAGGCGAGACAAAGCCCGGTTGAGCTCATTATAAGCACGAGCAAGGG
>DATKXE010000114.1:0-7737 GCA_035529195.1 Anaerolineales bacterium | reverse complement strand
TGGTTGGTCTCGCCAGCATCTTTGTGATTCTGTTCGGAATCCGCGGGACAGCATCGATCATCAACCCAATCTTGCTGGCGGTGGTGATTACCATCACCGTGCTGCCCATCCCAGGCCGGCTCACCAAGAAAGGTATGCCCGGTTGGCTGGCGCTGGTACTGACCATCCTGGCGGTGGTGTTGTTATTGGGGCTGGTCATCTTTACCGTCTTTTTCTCGGTCACCAAGCTGTCCACCGAACTGCCCGCTTACATGGCCGAAGCTGCGGTCACCGCCACTGAGGAAATGCCCCCCGAGGCAACCACACCTGAAACCGCGAGCCAATTAACCATCCAATTTGGTCCGGTTGCTCAAGGTGTGATTACATCTGTTCTGGACCTGCTGGTCCAATTTGGGATGGCCTTGTTCATTTTCTTTTTCATGATCAGCGCTGCGATGGCACTTCCAGGAGCGGTGCGCATGGGCCTGGACCCGCGGGCACCGATAATCAGCCGGATCAGCACGCTTACCGGGGATGTCCGCCGTTATTTAACCATCCTGACCGGGATCAACTTCCTGGTGGGGTTCGGCAATACCATCTTTCTGTTGATCCTGGGAGTGGATTACGCCCTGCTGTGGGGATTGCTGGCCTGGTTCATGGGCTACATCCCCTCGATCGGTTTCATCATCGCTTTGATTCCCCCGGTTCTTATGGCTTATGCCCAGTATGGCCTGCAGACCGCGCTGATTGTGCTGGTCGGGTATATTTTGATCAATGGCGGCGTACAGAATTTCATCCAGCCCAAGATCATGGGGCAGAGATTGAAGATCTCGCCGGTCGTGGTGTTTGTGGGACTTTTCATATGGGGGTATCTGCTGGGTGGGATTGGTGCACTCCTGGCGGTGCCGCTGACCCTGCTGGTGCTGATCATGATGGAGAATTTCGAAGGCACTCGCCCCCTGGCGATCCTGATGCGCTACACCGGTGAGGAGAAGAAAAAAGAAAGGCAGGAGGCGGCAAAACATGTGAAGGGCTTATGGGGAAAAGTGAAGGGACCTTTCGGTTCCCACCGTGAGTCGGAAGATGTGCCCTGAATTCCTGATCTGGTATGCCAGGTACTTCTCTTTCAATTGCCAAGACTTTCATAGATAACCACTCACACTCTCAAGATATGATTGCGTAATCCTAAAGATAGCAGTGTTACCAGAATACCTGGTCATTTTCTCAAACGGTCAGGATAAAGCATTGTTGATGATATTTACGAGCTTCAGCATCAGGCGAACGGGGCGTGCTTGATTATCTACTTGATTGAGCGTACCCCCGATTAGTAAACCCCCCATATCACTTTTGAACAGGAAGGCGCTTGTTGCGCCGGAATGACCGATCAGTTCAGGGCTCGCAGTAAAGGGAGAAAAGATTTTCGGCATCTTAAGGCGCATCAAACCGAGCCCATACTGCAGCGGAAAGAAAATCTTCCTCCAATTTTTCATCCGTTCCAAGGTTGAAGGATCGGTAAACAATTTGCCATCCATGAAAAATCGAAGAAACATGAGACTATTATTCAATGTCGAAACCATACCGCCATCAGGTCCAAATGAGGTCATTGCCTGATCAAGGTAGAAAGGGGTTGTTTTGTAATAGATGCTCGCAGGGTGGATTCCTGCAGCTGTTTGAGACTCTCCAGATCCATGCAAATAAGTTGACTTAAGTTCCAGAGGTTCGATGATCAGCTCGGAAAAGACCTCATGAAGCTGCTTCTCGGTTACTGACTCGAGGATAGCACCCAGGAGCTGATAGTTTGTATCGGAGTAAAAGGCTTGCTTACCAGAATTGAGCTGGTCTTTCGGTTCAGGGGGGAATTTTGGTGAGAGGGAATTCCTGGTGATGTCGACGACTTCGTCCAGGTCCCAGGCAAAATCTCCTTCAACGAGAAGACGATCAAATATACTTACACCCCCTTTGGGCTTATCCATGAAATAATCTGGTAATCCGGAGGTTTGGCTGACCAAATGGTAAATGGTTAATTGGTCGGAATAATCATGGCCTTTGTAACGATGCAGACCTTCTACTAAAGAACCTGGCAAATACTTTGAGATCGGATCATCTAATGATAACTGCCCACGTTCTTCCAGGATCATTGTCGCAGCACCGGTATACATCTTGGTAATGCTGGCAATGAAGATGGGTGTATCGACTTCCATCGCATCTGCTTTATCTGCATAGGCGTTACCCGCAGCTCCTGCCCAATAGAAATCGCCACGAGTATTGGTGATCCCCAGGACAGGATTAAATATGTCCGAGTTCTTGCTCGCCAAAGCATCGAGTTCGCTCTGTAATCTGTTCTCTAAAGCGGTACGATCCATTCTTTGAAACTCCTTCTAAATGGTTTCTCGTTGGCTCATTTTTAGATGTGAATCCTGCAAAATCTTGGCCTCTTCTTGTTCTATTGCCGAAATCCTAGTTCTCCTGGACCTCAATTCTGCGGGGCTGTACTATTCCTTGGTTTCTCGAGAAACTGTAACTTGAACCGCGAGGTTATTCTTGAAGATGCACGAGCACGCAGATTATATTGGGTTTCAAGAATATCGTCGTTTAATTTCTCCTCCTGGCAGGTTCAATTGCTGGGAAGAATTCATCCGGGATCCAAATGCATTCTAAATGCCGGTATAATCCGGGTATTGCTAGATTGACCACGACTTCTTTTGTTAATGCCCGCCGAGTATGGAGATAATTCCCAAATAGTGCAATCCGTCCAGCATGAGCTGCACAGCCAATGCTGCCAGCAGAACCCCAAACACGGCCTCTGTCACAGCTAACCTGGAAGGGTCAAGGTGTTTTGCGAGTTTGTAAATGTTCCTGAAAACAAGCCAATCGATCGCGCCTACAATCAGAACCAGTACCAATAGAATGACCCCCATCAGCACTGAGTCAACTTCACTGGAGGCGATGACGAGGGCGGCAATTCCGGCAGGATTGAGCAGGTAGGGAACTGCCAGCGGATATAAAGCCATCTGCATCGCATCGCGACCACTGGCTTTCTCATGATGGTCATCTGTTTTACCAGGGCTGACCAACATATGCAAGGCCAGCAGCAGCAAGACGATTCCACCGGCGATGTTCGCAGCTCCGGCCGAGAAGTGCAGCAACCTCATCAGGAACCAGCCCAGAACGGCCAAGATCAGGGCGGTCGTGACGCCTGTCTGCACCATGCGTTGGGCAACCTTGCGCTGGGTATCACCGTCCATATCTTTGGTTAAATCTATAAATGGCACCAGGGCAATTTTCGGACCCATTCCGATCAATAGGAGTATGAATAAGTCAAAAACAAGATAGAAGTCAATATTATCCCAATTCATTTCTGCATTCCTCCGTCATTAATTTATCTAGTATTTTTGCCTGTTGAAAGATTGTAGCGATTTTATTGGACAGATGCAACCGTCGCATCAATTTGAGAAGGGTTTCCAGCCGTGATGACGTGATAAGTGGTTGGGTTGATGTAAAGCAAATTACCCGAGCTGTCCTCGATGCGCACCCCGAGCGCATAAGTATGGTTCTCGATAATTTGCTTTGGATTGTAATTTACGGAAAATGGGATTGGGAATTGAGTCACCCCGCTTACCACCTGCTCCGCGATCAAGGCGGTTTCTGCACCGGCCAGGGAGGCATCGCTCAAGCTTATATACACCACTGCATCTTCTGGCAGTTCAATATCATCCTCAGCGAAGATGTTTCCCATCACAACCGCATCGTAAACCAGGCGCGAGGCTCCCGAAGAATCAACCAAGCTCAACTGTTGAGCCTCGATCCGGTTAGCAACGATTTGCTCGAGAGCGCTGAAATAAGCTGCTTCTTGAGCCATAATACCTACCGGGAGTTCGCATTCCTTGGCGGTTGATGTCACAAAGCCAAAATTGAGCTGTGGTCCACTGCGTTCGAAGCTGGTTTTGTAATTATTGCAGCCTCCAAAGCCCGCAGCCTGGAAGTTTTCGAACTGCAGGGTGATGAGCGTGTTTTTGATCGGTGGTCGCTCATTCAGGGTGGTGAGCCTCCAAAGGTGGTTTTCCACGTTGACCAATTCACGCTTGACAGGTGATTCACCAAAACCGACAGCAATACTGTCCTCTGCGATCCAGCTGCCATCAACCGGCGAGGGGGAGAAAGCCACGATCTGCCCTTGAGAACCGTTTGGGGCATCAATGTTCAAGTCTACGGACCATGGTCCCGAACCACCGGTGCCAGCATTGGGGGCGCTGATCGTGGTGGCTTTTTGCGCGATGACCTTTCCCCCAGCATCCAGCGCCTGGACGACCAGGTTTCCTTCAAATAATCCGCCAGCCTGTCCCTGGATATTGACTGCCCAGGTAAGGTCGAGCTTGGATCCCTGGCCGGGCTCGGTGATGGTGATGAAAACTATTGGCTTGGTTGGTTCTGGCTTGGTCAGGACACCTGAAGCAGTCAGTGTTGCAAAGGAAAGAATCCCGATCAACACCGCAATTACAACCACAATCATCCAGAGATATACCTGCCTGGAATTGAATTTGCCGTGATTTTGTTGGTCTGGGTTACCTGGACCCTCGTAATTATCGCTCATGCAGTGCCTTGATTATCCGCGGCTAGCTGCTTGGCTGTTCAGCCTCGGCTGGTGCCTTCATGCGCTTGCCCAATTCGCAATATATTGGCATGAGGATCACCAGACTGATGATGGCGATTACCAGCAAGTAGGTGAGCACATCGGAGTTGAAATTCTGACCGGCAACCACCAGTTTGGGTGGAAATGGCGCGCCCGCACCGGTGGAGAGCAGGATCAAGCCAGTACGCAGTGAATCGTCGAGATTGAAAATTATGGTGAGTAGGTAAGCCAGGATGGGTACCAGTACAAAATTAGCCACCAAAGCCAGGATTACCATGCGGGTTTTCTTGAGCGGATCGATGATTTGCTTCATGGTCAGGCTTATGCCCAAACTATACTTGCTGGAGATCACGAAGACCAGCAACGCTATCTGCGATAAAGTTTCATTCATCATATTATACTTTTATAGTTAAATAACTCGCTGGACAACTATTGGTTTCCACCCAATATCGATGATATCTTGCCTGGGGCAGTACATGTATAGCGCTAATCCGGATGCGGAGCAGGTGTGCAGGCAAGCAGTTGGAATTTTCATTCCTCCAGGGTAAAACCATCCATTTCGAGATCTCCTTTTTGGAAGAAGAAGTTAAAATAGAGAATATAGGTATTGACCACCAGCACCTAGGCCGGAAATGTCAATATTACCCAGTGAGTAAACCCGACACTGATCAGGAGAATGACGGCCGGCACAAAAGTAATTATTGCCAGCCAGTGCGGCATGATCTGGGTACGCACACATCCTGAAATGAGACAGCAGATCGGGATTACAAAATGGATTATCCAACAGGATATGGTGCGGAAAAATTTTCCAGGGTTAGGTCAGTTTTCTGTAACTGCCCTGCTCTAAATGATCAACAAAACTGGATTGAGCCAATTGGGCATTGCTGCAAGTAACCTCTCATGGTTTGAGGTGAAATGGACTTGAGGTTAAACTTTTCATTCACCTCGTTGAACCAGAAGGGAGCATGTGAATTGAGCATCTAGTGGTTTACCAATGGCCAGCAAATTGTTTATATAATTTATAGAGAAAAGGTGAGTGGTAAACGAACTATGAACTGGCTGCCTTGACCGAGTTCACTGGTCAATTCCAGTTTCCCCCCATGCGCTTCAACGATATCGCGGGCAATGGTCAAACCCAGGCCGAGTCCTTGCGGGAAACGGCGCATCTTTTGACTGCGGTAAAAGGGCTCAAATATGTGCTCACGTTCAGCGGGATCGATGCCTGGACCGCTGTCGCTCACCCGGTACCAAACTTCTGACTCGTCTGTTCCAGCGCTGACTATGACACTGCCTGCCTCAGGCGTGTACTTGACCGCGTTGCTCAGCAAGTTTCCCAGCACCTGGGCCATGCGTTGCTCATCGATATTAACAACTGGCAGATTTTCAGGAAATTCCGCACTCCAGAGCAGACCTTTTTCCAAAGCTGCGGCTCGCCATGGCAGTATTGAGGTCTTTAGCCAGTCACCCATGTTCACGGGATTCAAATCCAGGGTCAGGCTGCCGGTCACCTGTCCATGTAGGAGCGCCAGGTCATCCAGCAAGGGCTGCATGCGTTTGATCTCTCCATCGACACCCTCCAGCAGTTCTCGTTCAATTTGAGGGTCAACAGTGCCTTTAAGCAAGATATAAACAGCGGATTGGATCGCGCCTAGTGGGCGCCCAAGTTCGTGGACGATATTAGCCAGTGAACGACGCCTGGTTTCTTCCAGGGTTCTCAGCCTTTCGGATAAGGTGTTCACGGCGGCGGATAATTGGCGGATTTCACGTGGTCCCTCTTCGGGAACTGGCTCAATATCCACTCCCGCGGCGATATCGATGACACCCGCAGCTGCAGTTCCAATCGGACGTTCAATTTTCCTGGCGAGATAGATACCGATGATCACCCCGAAGATCAGCTGGATGAGTATGATGACCAGGATCAAGGAGCGTACATCGCCGATGTTGGAGAAGATGCTTTCCAATGTCTGAGAGACGGCAACGATTCCGACCAGCTGCTGCCGGGCGTTGATCACTGGCAGCAGCACTTCTACAGATGGATTGAACAAGCGGTACTGAATGATCACGCTTTGTTCACCCCGCAAAGCCGTATCGATGCCCTCAAGCTGTGCTGAATCCGCTGATGAGTCTGGAGAATCTGAGGGATACGAGATGATCAAGCTGCCATCAGTATTAAGAAGTAAGAATTGTCCCTCAACAATTTCGTTAATATCAGCGATAAAAATCGCTGCCTGGTCGCTGTCAGTCCAAATTTCCGGTTGACCTTCCAGCGCTTCGACGATTAAATCGGCGCGTTCCGTCAGCCGGTCCGATAAATCTTTTAGCACGACCTGGGTTTCGAGTGTGTAAATTAATATCAAGCCAGCGAGAGGGATAACGATCAGCAGGGGGAGTAAATGGCTTAGGATGAGGCGACTGCGGAGAGATCCCATGGTTATTCTTGGTGAGGGATGAGCTTATAACCCACGCCGCGCACATTGATGATGCGCGTCGGGTTCTGCGGATCAGCCTCGATTTTTTCTCTCAACCAGCGGATGTGCACGTAAACAGCCTGCGGTTCGCCGATGTATTCAGCTCCCCATACTCGCCGGATGAGATCGTCGATAGTCAATATCCGCCCGGCTTCCAGAGCCAGGGTGTGCAGCAAATCGAATTCGCGTGCGGTGAGATCGATTTGCTGACCCGCAATCGTGGTCGTGTGAGCAGCTGGATCGATCACCATGTCGTCCACGATCAGCGTATCTTCACCAGGCGGGGGCTCAATTTGACGGGTGCTGCGCCTCAAGACCGCCTTAACATGTGCCAGCAAAACATCCGGGTTGAAGGGCTTGGTGATATAGTCATCTGCTCCCAGCTCAAGCCCTAAGATTGTATCCAGCTCACGTCTCCTGGCGGTGACAAAGATGATGGGGACATCCATATCTTTTTGGAACTGTCGCATCGCCTCCAGGCCATCCATACCAGGCAAACCGATGTCGAGCAGGATCAGATCGGGTCGATCACGCTGGGCGATTGCCAGTCCATCTTCAGCATTTTCAGCGGGAGAGACCTGGTAGCCAGCCTGCTCGAGCTGCAGGCTGAGGCTCCGCCTCAGTAAATTATCATCGTCAACAACCAGAATGTGTTTTGCC
>DATKXE010000113.1:0-3001 GCA_035529195.1 Anaerolineales bacterium | reverse complement strand
ACAGCATAAACGATACCGTTGAACCCATATTCCACTAGATTGGCGACAATATTGCGGCCTAAATTGGTTGGTTTTGCTGAGACTCCGATCACGGCGACAGTAGCTGGGTAGAAGATTTCACGCATTTAAATTTCCTCGATTGCTTTATTAGATGTTGGATATATTAGGCGCTCAGTATACCCATGATGTTAATCCTTTAAATTATACAAGGGATAAGCCAATCTGCAATCAAATCTTGATTTTCATGGCTGATTCTCAAAACAATAATCTGCATGAGGAGGGGTATTAAATAAATTATCCAACTGGTAATAACCAGGATTATGCCTCCTATTGGATGGCGGCAGGAACCTTTTCCCATATACAATGATCGGATTTTATTTAATATCCACGTAGTTTTAGCCAACAATGTAAAATATGAGAATGCATAAACGCATCAAATCGATTGATCAATATTCAAGAGGGTAAATGAAAAAGAAACTACCCCCCATCATTTTAGATAAAAGAGCAGCTCCATGAAAATCAGGAGCTTCATTTTTCCCTCGTTGAACATTCTCTATCCCGAGCCAACCCGCGGTAGATGTATATTACAATATGTCACGATTTTCCCAGATGCACCCCAGAAATCAAACTAGGGATAACAATTAAGCAGCGAAAATAATTTTATGATTGAAATTATCGGTTTCGATGCCGACGATACCCTCTGGCATAACGAAATACTTTATCACCAGGCAAAAGTAGACCTTGGGCAAATCCTGGCGAACTACAGGAAACCGCAAGAGGTTCAAGCCTGGCTGGATCAAACCGAGGTCACGAATATCGCATATTATGGGTATGGGATCAAGAGCTTCACTCTCTCGATGATAGAAGCTGCCACACATATTTCTGAGGGTCGCGTAACAGCAAAAGAGATCAACGAAATCATCACCATCGCCAAACAAATGCTCGCAGCGCCGGTTGATTTGGTGGATGGGGCCGAAGAAACCCTAATTAAGTTATCTTCAGAATACACGCTGATGTTAATCACAAAAGGGGATCAGTTTGAGCAAGAACGGAAGATCGAGGCATCTGGAATTGCTCATTACTTTCGCTATCTGGAAGTTGTAGGGGAGAAATCTGAAGCAAGCTTCAGCAAGATCATAGGACAATACAATCTTGACCCTGCTCGATTTCTGATGGTGGGCAATTCGCTGCGCTCAGATATCTTACCAGTGCTCAAGATCGGGGGACAGGCCGTCTACATCCCGAATGAGCAGACCTGGTTTCATGAAAACGCCAGCCATGAAGAGATTGCACAATTTGAGTATGCGGAATTGGAGCGACTGATCCAACTCCCGGAGTATTTGGCTCGTTTTCATTCCTGAGCAATCCTTAGATTTTCCATACAATTATCCCTGCACTGGTTCCGGATCCACATGAACGGTTTTTTCTCCCCGTGCTTAAACCTTTCGTTCATTCAATCCAGTGTAATACGTGTATAATGATCAACTCAGTAAATAAATATTCTAACAGAGCGTTCTCATGCCAAGCACCATGCATTACATCAAGAAAGAAAAAGCCTGGCAGAAAAAATACGATGCCAGTGCACCCAAGGTAGGAGAGCTGGCACCGGATTTCGAGTTAACCGATGTCAGTGGTAATAACCGGGTATGTCTCTCCGATTTTCGGGATCAAAAACCGGTAGCCTTGGTCTTCGGCAGCTTCACCTGACCGCCTTACGTCAGAGGGACCGTGGGTCTCCGCGATCTTTATCAGCAGTATCATGGACAGGTGCAGTTTCTGTCGATCTACATCCGTGAGGCACACCCCAAAGATGGCTGGTGGTTGGGTGGTGGCCTGGTGGGAAAAATAGTAAAAAAGGGTATTCCCAATACCGCAACTGAAATCAATGATCCCCAGACGCTTGATGAGCGCCGCGCTATCGCTGGGCAGTGCGAGGAAAGCTTGCAGTACGGCATCCGCACCTATGTCGACGAGATGGACGATCCGGTGAGCAAAGCTTACGCTGCCAAACCCACCCGCCTTTATCTGGTGGGTTTAGATGGCCACATCGTCTATGCGGGAGGCTTAGGACCTTATGGTTTCAGCCCCAGCGCGCTGAAAGCCGCCATCGAAACATACCTGGCAAAGAAAATTCACGAAGAAAGTCCCCAATCTTTTGCCAGCAGTTGAATCCTTTTTCCAGGTTCACTCAATCTAAAGCTCGGGTCACCAGCAAAGAATTATCGCCGCAGCTCCTGAAAATCAAAGGGGCTGCGCTTCGAACCCAGATTTTGATCAATTAAATGGTGCACCTCTTGCTGGATGTGAGTTACCTGAGATTACCCCACGGTTTTGAGCAGAACCTTTATAATACTGACCTAGAAGAATAGCGATTATTTATCGGTGGAGTTGAATTGTGAAGCAGCGCATGCCTGTTGTCGAAAATATATTAAGTGCCAACGATCGTTTGGCAGAAGAAAATCGCCTGCGCCTGGAAACTGCCGAACTGTACGGCGTCAATTTAATGGCCTCGCCAGGGGCTGGCAAAACATCCCTGATCGAACACACCATAAAAGGCTTATCTGGGCAACTTTCTCTGGCAGTCGTCGATGGCGATATCGCCACCAGCATCGACGCAGACCGGGCCGCGGCTGCTGGTGCCGAAGCAGTCCAGATCAACACCGGCGGAGAGTGTCACCTGGATGCGGTTATGCTGCAGGGCGCTCTCAACCAGCTGAATTTAAGCCGTTATGATCTGCTGCTGGTTGAAAATGTAGGCAATCTGATCTGCCCGGCTGCTTTCAAGCTGGGTACCCACCTGAACGTGCTGATCGCCTCTATCCCAGAAGGAGATGACAAACCCTATAAATACCCCACCATGTACCGGGGTGTTGATGCGCTGGTAATCAACAAGATCGACCTCATGCCTTACATCGATTTTGACATGGAATATTTCAAGCGCGGGGTCGAGGTGCTCAACCCCGGTCTGGTCACCTTTCCCATCTCCTGCCGTACCGGTGAA
>DATKXE010000112.1:0-6929 GCA_035529195.1 Anaerolineales bacterium | reverse complement strand
TGCATCGGTCAATGGTTAATCATCGAATTCATCCCCAAAAGTGATCCCCAAGTTAAAAAACTACTTCAAGTACGAGAGGACATCTTTACTGATTACAATCAAGAAAGTTTCCTCGATGAATTTAGTGCTAAATTCGATCTCCTGGCAACGGAACCAATCAAAGACAGCCAGCGAACCCTGTATCTTTTCAAGATAAGGGTTTAGGAAGCTATCAGAATCTAACCCTCACCCGACCAGGTGCCTGGGTATATTTTCACCACCCTGCTCTGAAACAACACATTAATTGAATTCCACCTCCAAGAATATAATTTTGCCAGTGTCTATACACGGGTGTTAGAAACCGTGCTTGGAGT
Organism: Anaerolineales bacterium; assembly: GCA_035529195.1. Taxonomy (GTDB): domain Bacteria; phylum Chloroflexota; class Anaerolineae; order Anaerolineales; family UBA4823; genus PFL25. The sequence continues at coordinate 6,576 of DATKXE010000112.1, read as the reverse complement.
TTCTTTTACTTCCCATTGACCAGTCAACCCTAATCAGCTATTGGAGATAAAAAGATTTTCACTCGCTTGGCTTGCTTCTTGCATGCTATTCGTCATCTGTCAATAAAATTGGGTTCAACCTGTAATGGGAATTCTATGAATACCACCCTCAAAAAGCTGGTCATTCTTTCAATCTTTATTGTTCTCTCACTATTTGGATCAGCCTGCTCGGATTTCAATCGTTTAATTGGTAACAGAAATATACAGGACAAAGGATCATTGGCCGGACCTGATACTATCGCAGAATTGGCGGATCGATTTCTTCCAGAAGGCATGCTCGCATTTGAAGGCAGCGTGTTTGTCGCCTCCACAAAACCATCCAACAACCGCTGGTATCTAGCTGGTTGGCAGATTGCAGTAAAGCCATTAATTTTAGAAGATGACTCCATCCCAGCGGATTGCACTCTCTATCCGCACCAGGGCGTGGATGATCAATGGATTGGCAGCTGCACTGGTTACACAATCATTCCTCGTGATGGAGCCAACCATATCGCAGTTATGCATACCCAACCAGATGGAACGACGACCCTAGTTCAGGTCGCCCCACCACCAGACCCAAACAAACCATGAGTCAATTCCACTTTTATTGCCTTGCATATTTGTAATCCAAAATCCACTGTTTAAATCTTGACAATCCATTAGGTATTCTTGATAATCATAGACGGTATTGTTGTTCTTTGGGCGGGCATGAATCTTGCACCATATGGTAAGACCTAACTTATTTTCCATCCAACTCAATACCCATCAAAGAGAAGTGACTATTATGCTTCAAACTCGATTACGTCCCTCAACTCAGCTGCGCCCGCTAACAACAGCCCACCTGGCACAAACAATGGCATTAATCGAGCTTTCTGCTGTTGAACTCGAGCAAAAAATCCAAGCAGAATTAGCACGGAATCCGGCGCTTGAAGTCAAGGATCCTCGACACTGCCCCGCTTGTGATAAGCAGTATTCCGAAAATGGTCCCTGCCCCCGCTGCCATCCAGCTCAACAACCTCAACCTGACCAGCCTATTATCTTTGTCTCCCCACGTTATGATTTTACTCCCAGCAATTATAATGAAGACTCATCACAAGAAAGGGATCTGCAGCAAGCCCTGGATGATCTCCCCACTTATGTATTAAAGCAAATTGCTCCAGAACTACCTGCAGAAGATCGCAAAATCGCCGCTTTCATCCTTTCCAATTTGGACGAAGATGGCCTGCTCGAAGTTTCGATCTTTGAAGTTGCTCGCTATTACCATGTGCCTCCTTCTAGGGTTGAAACGGTAATAGACCTCATCCAGCACGCTGACCCAATTGGGGTGGGATCTCCATCACCAATGGAAGCTTTACTGGTCCAACTGGAAGTGCTCGCTGAGCATCAAAATATCCCTCCGCAAGCATCAATTGTTATTCAGGAAGGTCTTGATCTACTCAGCCGCCACCAGTATCCTGAACTCGCTCGCAAGATTGGAATCCCAGTCCAGCAGGTGGAAACGATTGCACAATTCATCACCGATAACCTGAATCCTTTTCCGGGACGCGCATTTTGGGGTGATATTCGTACCGGGCAGAGTGATACTCCTCCGGTCTTCCACCAACCTGATGCTATCATCACCCCGGTCGACGATTCACCGGATGCGCCATTAATGGTTGAAGTTTTTTCACCTTATGCTGGCATCTTGCGAGTAAATCCGCTTTTTCGCCAAGCGATTCAACAGGTCGCTGAAGACAACACTGAACAGTGGAAATCCGACCTGGGCCAGGCAGAACTGCTGGTAAAATGTCTCCAGCAGCGGACAACCACCATTGTCCGGTTGATGCGCAGACTAGCCATACTCCAGCGTGATTTTATCTTGCATGGCGATCAGCACCTCCGCCCGCAAACGCGCGCCAGTCTCGCAGAAGCCCTCGAAGTCCACGAGTCGACCATTTCTCGGGCGGTTTCCAACAAAACAGCCCAGATGCCAAATGGGCATATTATCCCTCTGTCAAAATTTTTCGATCGCAGTCTGCAAGTCCGGACTGCTCTTAAACAAATCATCGATCAAGAAGAAACCCCCCTGAGTGATAGCGTGATTTCCGGAATCCTTGATGAACAAGGCTATTCAGTAGCCCGGCGAACAGTTGCCAAATATCGAGCCATGGAAGGAATTCTTCCCTCCCATTTGCGCCAATCCCAATGTGAGGCTGAGGCTGCATGATTCGATCGCTATCTCTCCCTAATGTTTCATTTCTCCGCAACCGCCAACCTTCCTTGGCGGAATTAGAAACCCTTATAGATTTCATTCCTCAAGCCAGTTTTCTTCTTGATTTGGAGAAACATAGCATTGTACTCGCTAATGCTATGGCTACCGAGCTAACGGCTTTTACCCGCAGTGAATTGATCAAATCCGATCTTGACGAGCTGCTGCCATATCTTTCGAACCATATTCAAGGAATCTTCTCTTCGAGCGAACCAGACTCCTATATTGATACGATTTCCACGCGCCAGGGATCAGGTCTTGAGGTGCGCGTCCAGATTATATCTCTGGATCCTGATGGCACCTGGGGCTTACTCGCCTGTGAGCCTTCTAATTTACGTGAACAAGCAGCCGCCGAGCAAAAACGACGCTCCGATAGATTGTCCGACCTATATTCCCTCATTTTAAGCACACAGGATAACAATTCTGAACGCGCCCTGCAGCTGGCTTTGGAAGCCGGGCATCAGCTAACCGGGGCAGATACGCTTGCAGTTTACCTGATCCCGGCAGACAAACCTGGATTGGAAAGAAGTCTAACCCAGGATTCGCAGGATTTTAAGATTCCCGATTTTATTGAACCAGACGAGGTGGATGCTTTTCTTGAACCTACAACCTGGGAACCTGGTAAAAGAGCATCCAATTCATTGTTTCGTGCGGCCAGGGTTGCCAAGATGGGTTACCTGCAAACATTCCCATTAGGTGAAAAAGATTCATTAAGCGGTATCCTGGTTTTAGCTGCCATTGAAGGTGGTATTCCTGATAACAACCACGAAATCTTAAAGATCTTATCAGCCACTATCATAGGAATAATCCAGAATAGCGCCTTTCTCGATCAGCAAATTGTCAATGAGAAAAAGATGCAGCGCGAATTATTGATCGGCGATACTATCGAGGAAAACACCCAGGATGGCATCATTCTTCTCTCTCCTGATTTATTGATTCAGCAGCTTAATCCCACTGCTGAAACGCTGCTTGGTTATGCGGCTCAGGAAATTTGCGGACAGCCTGTAAACAATGTTCTTATTGGTCCTTCAAATTTAGTGCCTGCTATGCAATCTGCACAGCAAGGGGTATCCACGCCCAACCTTGGTGAAGTCCACCTTCATCGACGGAACGGGGTTGCTTTTCTTGCACATATCAGCACCATCCCTCTCATGGATGAGGATGAAATTCAAGGTGTGATCGTTCTCCTCCGAGATTTAAGCGCCCACGAAGAGTCTGAAATCCGCAACCAGCAGCTCGAACAGCGTGCCCTGCTTGGAGAAGTGACTGCCATCTTTGCACATGAAGTCCGCAATCCAATCAACAATATCAGTACTGGTTTGCAGTTGATGGCGGTAAATCTGCCCTCGGATGATCCCAACCAGGAAGTGATCATCCGCCTGCTCGATGATTGCAATCGCCTTACACATTTGATGCAATCCGTATTGACATTCTCCCGACCTCCGGAGAACAAATTCAAGCGAGTTGAATTAGCAGAGCTCGTTCCCACGCTTTTAGAACGTTGGCGCCCACGTTTAGCGCGTTTACAAGTCAAGCATGAATTCAAATCTTCTGTAGACAATACGACCATCCAGGGAGATCCTCGCGCCTTGGAACAGGTATTCAGCAACCTGATTGGAAATTCAGTTGAAGCCATGAAGGTGACAGGCGGCAACCTCTCAATCCACATCCGCTCCTCGCACGAAGAAGGCGGTCGCCAGCATATCGAGGTCAATGTGATTGATGATGGCCCTGGGATTCCCCAAGATCTGATCGATCGCATTTTCGAACCCTTCGTAACCACCAACCGCAATGGGACTGGTCTTGGATTATCCATAGCAAAACGAATCGTATCCGCTCATAAAGGCACCATAACAGTATCCAGTGTACCTGGTGGCACAGTATTCCAGGTGATCTTCCCCTTAATTAAGGATAATGAGGCATAGAACCTAAATGAGTCTGACTGTCTTGATAGTAGATGACGAGGAAAATGCGCGTTTAAATATCGCTTCTTTCCTAACCGGTCGAGGTTATGAAATCCTGCATGCCGCGACATTAGCAGAAGCCCGTGAGCAGCTTGACAGCGGCAGTGCGGATATTGTCTGCCTCGATGTTCGTCTACCAGATGGTTATGGACCTGTCCTGCTTGAAGAGACTCTGCACATCCCACATCGACCACCGATTATCGTGATTACGGCCCATGGTGATGTTGACAATGCGGTTTACGCCATGAAAAATGGAGCCCATGATTTTTTAGAAAAACCTATTGATCTGGTTGAGTTAGAGGAATCCATTCAACGTGCAGGAGAAGTGGTCTCGATGCGCAGGGAGCTCAGCCACCTGCGTGCATCACAGCATAAGGATCTTAATTTCATCGTCGGTCAATCACCGGTCATGAAAACCCTGCTGGATCACGCCCAACGAGCTGCAGATGCTTCAGTATCGGTCATGATCACCGGTGAAACCGGTACGGGTAAAGAAGTCCTTGCTCGGGCTATCCACGGAATGGGTTCGCGGGCCAAGAAACCATTTATTGACATCAGCCTACCGGCTATCCAAACCACTATCGTAGAAGCTGAATTGTTCGGATATGAAGCCGGCGCTTTTACCAGCGCTGAAAAACGAAAACCTGGTTTAATGGAAATTGCTGATGAGGGTATTCTATTTCTCGATGAAATCTCTTCAGCACCAGTTGATGTACAGGTCAAGCTGCTGAGAGCGCTTGAGGAACGCAGCTTCCGACGGGTTGGCGGCACCAATTTGATCAAAGTCGATGTACAGGTAATCGCAGCTTCCAATCGCGACTTACAGAAAATGATGCAGGATGGTGAATTTCGAGAAGATTTATACTACCGTCTCAAGGTAGTAGATTTACATATTCCTGCACTTCGAGAACACAAAGAAGATATACCTGAGCTGGTGGGTCTATTTATCCGGCTAAATAATCCAAAAATGGGGCTCAATATTGAGGATATCAAACCTCGCGCCATGCAAGCCCTCATGGACTACGACTGGCCGGGCAATATCCGCCAGCTGCGTCATGTGATTGAGCGAGCAATGCTATTTTGTGATGATTCTGCGATAGATTTATCTCACCTCCCCATTGAGATCAGCAACAAGAAATAACAACATCTGTCTCTCGTTTCTGGCATACCTCTTGCACAATAATGACCAGGAGCGAGACAATGCCTACTTTTCATACACCCCCCAATAATAATCGCATTGGTTTTCATTATTATCCCGATACTAATCACTACCGGGAAAGTGATTTGTATACCTGGCTGCCAGAACTCAAAACCCTTGAGGCCTCCTGGCTGGTTCTGAACGCCCCTTCCGATCGGGCGATTCCGGAGTTCTTCATCAATGGCTTGATTGAAAATGAGATTGAACCCATCCTCCATTTTCAACTCCCATTAGAAGATCTCCCACCCCTCGATGATCTCAACTTGCTCTTCAGCAATTACGCGAGATGGGGTGTTAATTATGTCATTCTGTATTCGGAACCCAACCGGCGTTCAGCCTGGACATCGACTGCCTGGGCACAAAACGACCTGGTTGAACGTTTCCTGGATCGCTTCATTCCACCAGCAGAAGCAGCCGCCAAAACTGGTCTGGTTCCTGTCTTTCCCCCGTTAAAACCGGGTGGCGAATATTGGGATACAGCTTTTTTGCGTGCATCCCTTCAGGCCATCGAGCGGAGAGGAAATTTTTATTTGCTGGATCACATGGGGATATCCGCGAATGCCCATGCTGGAAACCGCCCCCTGGATTGGGGCAGCGGCGGTCCAGAGCGCTGGCCTGAGGCACGACCCTATCAGACCAAGGCTGGAGGGCAAGATCAGTGCGGTTTTGCCATCTCGGATTGGTATACAGCTATTGCCCAAGCGGTAGTCGGTCAACCGCGGCCTATCATCTTGCTTAACCTCGGTAGTTCCTCCCCGGATTCAAAATCCTCTGAACCTGATCAGAAAACTCACGTTCGGCGAACGCTGAGCATGGTTCAGGCTCTTGCTGGGCCTTCAACAAAATCGAAAAATAATGCTTCTTTGGCTGCTGTTAGCGCTCTTCCTCCAGAAGTCTTGTGTGGGAATTTCTGGCTCTTATGTGCTGATCCAGCCTCCCGATTCGCCGATCAAGCCTGGTTCCTACCAGGTAGCAAAGGCAGTCCCAAAGCTCAAGCATTGATCCGCTGGCATTCCTCTCCGGAAGGCAAAGCTGATCCCAAGACAACACCCTTTCAAATCAACCACCAACCGATCCCCCATTATCTTATCTTGCCAGCCTTTGAATGGGGAATTGCAGATTGGCATCTCAATGCAGCCCGACCTTTC
>DATKXE010000111.1:0-2251 GCA_035529195.1 Anaerolineales bacterium | reverse complement strand
AGAAAAAATGCAGTTATCGCCAAGTTCAGCAGCAGTATTCAACCCATCCTGCTCGTTTACATCACAAATGGCGACCTTCGCCCCCTCATGGATAAATCGACTGGCGGTGAATTTTCCAATTCCTGCGGCACCACCGGTAATCAAGGCAACTTTGCCTTCAAGTCTCATCTGCTTTCACCTCGGCTGCAATATATCAAGCTGATTAGGTCTTGCCAAGCCATATCGAGCGGCAAGACCTAAAAGCACAATAATCTTGAATTATTTATAGGCCCCAATCTCGCTGGCCAGGTCCATGAACCAGTCGATTTTCTCAGGTGGGGCAATGGTAGGAACTTCACAGCCTGGAGCGAGAATATAGCCGCTGTCTTCAACGACCTGGTCCAGGCATTTTTGGATAGCGTCTCTCATGACATCCTTGCTTTCAGCCAGGAAGCATTCGGTGGGAACGTTGCCGATCAAGACGGCTTTGCCGCGGGCTGCCTTGGCTGCTTTGCCGAGATCTGTTCCCGAGTCAACGCTGATATTGCTGGCACCGGTCGCGACTATATCATCGAGGATCGGATTTGCATTTCCGCAGATATGAATCCCGACGCCGACCTTCTGTTCCTTGAAATAGGAAACCAGCTCCTTGTGGTAAGGAAAGACAAAATCCCTGTACATGGATGGTGAGATGAGATTACAGGAAGCAGGGGCTTCTGAGTAGCCGACGCCTATACCGATCTCATTGAGCGCTTCAGTAAATCTCTTCGTTGCCTCTGTACTGACTTTCATCAACTCGTGGACAAATTCAGGATCCATTTTGGTGTCAACGATCAGGTTGTTAGCACCCCGTAAACCCATTGCAATCGTCCACGGCCCTGCGATTACACCAGAAACAGGAGCATCCTTGACCACATTCTTGGTTTCAACACAAGCCTCCAGATATCCGGGTATGCGCCCATCTTTTTGAGGATCTGGAATTTCTAATTTACTTAAATTGGTTTTATCCAGAAGAAATTCATTGACGACCAAGCTCATACCGTCTTCAGGATAGCGCAGCTCATTGCCCATGGCTTCGATATCCATGTTCAAATCCCACATCATGATCATGATATCTGGCTGGTAGCGCTCGTAAGCAGCGATTTGAGCAGCGGTGAATACTTTGTGGTCCGTGAGCAGATCTCTTAATGATGCTCCAATCAGTTTAGCATTACAAGCTCCGGTGAAGATATAAGCTGGAACGCGATCGAGCTCGGGGTCAATATCTGTGAATGTCTTTTTGAATGCCGCAGAAACTCTCTGTTTGCCGGTGAATTCTTGGCTCATAACTCTCCTTCTTCTTCCCAAATTTTCATCTGCTCGCGATAGGAAGGTGGGAAAATACCTTCTAAGTTGAAGAAACCGGTGATAGGAGTAGCATACTCCAGCTTTGTTAGTCTTGAGCAAGCCGTCCACAGCCAATTATCAACTTGTGAAGGGGGGATGAGTATACCTCCACCATGGAAATAATCTCTCTGAATCCCGCATACAGTTATCTAGGTATTTACTCAAATCCTATCTAATTTCTGTGATAGGTTTTGTCCATCTTAAGTCAATCAAGCATTACCTTCGTTTAAAACCACTAAGATTCTACGCGAGCTGGACACAATACCTATTCTATAATCAAAAGTGGGTCTCGACTAGTCCAATAAAAGTCGCCTCAATAAAGATCATATGGTTAATTCCGTGGCTGAGAAACTGACCAGTCTAAATGGATTAGGGACTTTGTGTGAGTAGGTGATTCTAATACCAAAATTGGATTATTATAGTTAGAATAAGGCATCCAGAAAAAACCACGCCGTAGAGCTAATTTGTGAAGTAGAAAGGATGGTGCTCTTCCTCAAGCGATCACATGAATCACATATAGAGTGAGGGGTTGGTCTGCAAACATAGATAGCTGATCATCATCAAAGTGAAGAGATAAAACTATGAAAATATGGCGCATCAATATTCAATCCAAGCAGCATCTCATTGAAGATGTACCCGAAGGCTGGCTGCATCTGGGAGGGCGCGGGTTATTAGCCAAGATCATGTTGGATGAGGTCATTCCAACCTGTGATCCGCTGGGACCCAACAACAAACTGGTCTTCGCGCCGGGCTTACTGGTTGGGCACCGTCTCTCCAGCTTAGACCGCATCTCTATTGGGGGTAAGAGCCCCTTGACAGGTGGTATTAAGGAAGCTAATGCCGGTGGCCGCACAGGCTATCATCTCACCCAGCTGGGAATTAAAGC
>DATKXE010000110.1:0-2879 GCA_035529195.1 Anaerolineales bacterium | reverse complement strand
GCTCCCCAAGCGGAGAGGTTGGGCTCCCAATTCGACCACCAAGATGTTTACGAGATAACAGGCGTACCAGAGATTATTCCCACCTGGAGCGCCTGTAAAATATTATGGATCCAGGAAAACGAACCAAGAATTTTCGAACGGGTTAATAAATACCTGCTGGTTAAAGATTACCTGATCTACCGTCTTTCTGGAGAATACGTAACCGATGGCGCTATTGCATGCACCTCCATGTTATATGACATCCGCCACCACAAATGGTGGGGAGATATGCTGGATGCAGTGGGTATCTCTGCCAGCCAGTTGCCTACGATCACTGGACCGGGAGAAGCCAGTGGGCAATTAACCGCCTCAGCGGCAGAGCTTTTGGGATTGGATAAGCATACCTTGGTGATCAATGGTGGGATGGATCAAGCGGCAGGAGCGGTTGGGGCAGGGAGCATCTCGCCGGATATCATCTCTGAAACCACCGGCGCTGCCACGGTGATCCATGTTTCCACGCCATATCCGGACATGCGGTCGCACAATCGGATCCCTCTGTGTGTCCACAACCTGCCAGGTTTGTACTTGTTCGAACCGAACCTGCCTACAGGTGGGATGACTTTCAAGTGGTTCCGAGACGTATTTGGGGAGTTTGAATTCCAGGAAGCAAAAGCAGGCAACCGGGATGTTTACGACCTGCTTACTGAGCAGGCAGCCTTGATCCCCCCTGGCTGCGATGGATTGGTGATGCTGCCACACTTGATGGGCGCTTACAGTCCAGAGGAAAACCCAGCCGCGCGCGGCGTGTTCAGCGGCTTTACCCTTGGGCATGGCAAGGGGCATTTTGTGAGGGCCATCCTCGAAGGTGTAGCTTTCAATCTACACCAGATTCTGATCGCCCTGAATGAGGCAGGTCTGCATTTTAATGAAGTCCGCACCAGCGGCGGGGGTGCTCGTAGCCCCCTTTGGAATCAGATCAAGGCGGATGTGTGCGGGCTGCCCATCGCAACCTTGGTCAACGAGGAAACCGCATTATTAGGTGACGCGATCCTGGCTGGAACAGCTTGTGGGGTTTTCGCCTCGGTTGAAGAAGCCTGCACACGGATGGTTGCTATTAAAGAGCATATTCAACCTGGCAAACAGCAGGCTGCCTATAAAAAAGCATTCCAACGATACGATGATCTCAACCGGTGTCTTGGTCCATACTTTCGATCCAATTATTCCGGATAGAAAGGAGAACGAACAAAAATCACCCGTGATCTGAACACTTGCTGGAAGGCGCTATCTAAACTTTGTTATAGATTGGCGAATATATACCAGCGGAAGGAGACGAAATTCAAAAAGAATCGAATAAATAGAAAGGATTGCTCATGTAAGGAGCTGTCAATAGATCGAATCGGGGATTCGGGTTACCGAATCCAATCAGATAGAAGAGAGGATGCCAAAATGAGTAAGACATTTCGTTTGTTAATTTATACCGTGATTGTCATGTCTATCGTGTTTGCTGCGGCGGGGTGCGCACAGACCCCCGCAGAGGAAGAACAAAATTTGTCAATCTGGATCAACGGAAGGGACAGTTTCATTGGTCCAAATGAGCAACAGCTTCCCCAAGACCAGTGGTACATATCCCAGGCAATTAAACGGTTTGAGGAGGCAAATCCTGGTGTATCCATTGAATTGGTTGTCCAGTCAGATGCTTATGCAGCCCATCAAATGTTCCGCACCGCTGGATTGGCTGGGAATGCGCCCGATATCGGCAACTTTTGGGCTGGGGAATTCATCTTCCCTCTGGCAGAGGTCATCACTCCAATCAATGACATGATCCCCGACGAAGACAAGGAAAAGGTCCTGGGCTTCATTTGGGATACGCTCGACTTTAAAGAAGGCAATCCAATCCTCGGCTATCCCACTCCGGATAACCAGATGACCATGTTCATCTACAACAAGCAGATTATGGATGAAGTTGGCTTGGACTATGAGGCCAATCCACCACGGACAATGGAAGCTTTTTATGCCGACATGGAGAAGATCAAGAACGCGGGATATATTCCCATTGCGGCTGACGAAGCCATCGACGGCTACGCCTACTATTTCTTCCAAATCACGGCATACTGGTGGGTGCAGCAAAACGGTCTTGACCCGATATTGGCGGAAGACCGGGGTGAAGCCAATTTCGCTGATGACGAAGCCCTGCTTACCGCTCTTCGAGCTTATAACGAGATTTGGGAAAAAGGATATATGAATCAGGATGCAGCAACTTCCTCCGATTCATGGAATAAATTCCTGCAGGGCCAAGTAGCCATGGTACCCAGGGTTAACTCTTTTGTCAAAGACGCCCAGGATGCATTGGGTGAGGAGAACGTTGGGGTGATACTCCCACCAGAAATCTCTGATACCGCCCAGATCAAGAACGGTTTGATCGGTGGACCAGGCCAGGCTCTGGTTGTTTCAAGCAATTCCAAGTATCCTGAGACCGCCGTAAAATTTATGTCTTTCCTGAATTCCAAGGATGAAGTTCTGAAGCTAAACGAGTTTCAAACCAAAGCGCCCATCCGCACAGATGTCACAGCAGAAGACCTGGGTCTCGAACCTGGCTCTGTCGGTGCTAAACTCAATTCATGGGCCCAGAACTACATCTTCTGGGTAGATAACTCAATCTCAGGAGCAGTGGTAGATGAAATGAACAAACTGCTGCCTCTGGTGCTGACCGGTAAGATGACCCCGGAAGAGCTCGCTCAACAATTGGACAAGGTCAAAGTGCAGGAATAAGTTTCAATCCAATTAACAACTTGGCATAATGGGGTACTTAGAAATAAGTACCCCATTTCTAAACATAGGACTATAGCATTCCGATACAACAAGCTACTTCCTGTTGTTTAACATCAAGAATTTGGTTTATG
>DATKXE010000109.1:0-2489 GCA_035529195.1 Anaerolineales bacterium | reverse complement strand
TTGAATTCAGGACTGATTCTAATCTTTTGCGACCAATCTCTGTGGTGAGGAAAAGACGCGCATTTGCAGCAGCTAAAGCTGCCTGACCTGCAAGCGTGGAGATATATCGAACCTCTTCATCATTAAATTGGTGCGGATCCTCGAAAGCGATCCAAAGTGTCCCATAATACTGGTTTTCACGACGCAAAGCAATCGCTAATATCGCCTGGGGTGGTGCTTCATCATTAGGATAAGAAAAGATCTTCGGTCTGGTTAAATTATTTAATTTTAGAATTTCTTGTCTTTCTGTAAGTCTGGAGACCTGCTCATCAAGGAATGCATATTCTTCACTTGCAGAACCAGAACCCATGTGGAAGGATGACGATGGTTCACCTGTGGAATTCGGGATAATGGATGGAAGTAAATAGACTCGAGCTGAGGATGCTCCGCCTCCCAAGGAGGACTCTAAAACTCGCCTAAGGGATTCTTCAAGGTCAAAAGTCGAGGCGATACCTTGGCTCACAAATAATAAACGATTTAGCTCATCTAAACGTGATTTTAAACTGCTGCGCATTTTTTCAAATGCAAGTCTAAGCTGACCTACTTCATCCACTCCACCGGTTTCTAAAGGTTGGTCTAATTCTCCCCGAGACATACGGTTTGCTTGAAGGGCTAGATCTTCTAACGAAGATGTGACAGAGCGCAGACCATAACGGAAGATAAACACCGCAATGATCACCAGGATAGTGATTATGACAAGTAATGGCAGCGCAATATTGATTGCTTGCTGTTGGATAAAACGGCTGGGGACTGAAACGATCACACTCCAGGGTTTACCTTTCACCGGGTGGAAATAATATAAATCACTTTCACCATCAGGAGAGAATTCTTCGAAGAATTGTGGTGTAGTACTACGGCTGCCTGTGTACTGGCTCATCACTTGATCAGGATCTGCATGGTAGAGAATAAACCCATTCTCATCAACCAGCATTCCTTCTCCATCTAAAACAGATAAGCTTCTGATACTGGTTATTAGCGACTTTGCGAAGGGATTTACTGCTAAATCACTTCTTCCGATCAGAATCCCTCGCAAGTCACCATTTTGATCATGCACACCAGCAATAAACGAGAGCAATGCAGCCGCGCTTCCCTCTTCAGGGTTCACTGAGATAATATCAATCGGAACAATAGAAGCTGCTCCGATACGGTCGATCTCTTCTTGGGATAATGCAGGAGATGTGATTGCATCATCTGGATCGCTGGTAATTAATTCTCCATCAGGATTCAAATAAATCAGCTGGCTGAAATAAGTGATTTCTCTCCTTTGAGTGACCAGCTGGGTATGAATATCATCTGTAGAGCGTTCATAAAATGATTCATTTGCGAGACGCAGTAATAGGTTTTGCCCCATCTCCAGGTAAAAAGGAATGTCCTGGGCTGTCATTTCAGCTGCAGTTGACATGCGACCTTCCAGCATCTGGCGAGCCGCTCTACCCGCAATAAACCAGGCGCTGATGATCAGAACCCCTAACAACACAATTGACAATGGAACAACACTTATTAGGAATCGATTGGAGAGTTTACTCTCTGCAGGAGAAGGTTTTTTGTTTTGTTGAGTGCCCCATTTTGATTTCAGACTGTATGCAAAAATTTCACTGATCATTCCCGCCACCAAAATCATGAATGCAAAGGTGAGAGAGAGCGCAAGAATCTGCCTTAGACCAAAGGCCAAGCGCATCCCAATAGAGCCCTGGCTGAGGAATAATGTCCCGATCATGTAAATCAGCGGGTAACCAAGGACAATTGGGATGGACGCCAGAATTGGGTGACGCAGAGCGTGAAAGAAAGGTGTTCGATAATCCTGGAAGAACATCCACCCAAGCCATGTAGCTATGAATGCCATTTCAAGGGGAAGAATAATATTGTTTCCGCCCCAAACAGAAATGATCAATCCTGATAAGAAGGCAATTCCAGAAGCAAATCCGGGACCGAATAAACCCGCAGCAAGAAACCAGGAAACCGCCCCGAATATTGGCACCGAATAGTTAATTCCATCCGGTGCCAAATTAAGACTTGGCAGAAACAATGTAGATACCGGAACACTGATCAATATGAGGATCAGCACTCTTGTATGCCAACCATCCAACTGCTGGTTTAAAGTTCTCCAATTCAGATTCAGCAGGATTATGATAGCCAGAAATGCAAACCACCCCAACCAGCCAATCAAACTTGTTGGAAAAATTAGGTTTCCAGAATGTGTGATAAGAAATGTCAGGTCTGGCATCAAGGGGCTCGTTTATTTTGCGATAAAATGCTAAATCAACTCAAATGTATCTTGGGTAGCATTAGACAATTTTGAGTAATAACCGCGTCGCTCTTCCGGTAACATCGCCGCAAGGTAATACATCGCTTCATCAGATAATTTCTTCAATTCTTCTCTCCCCGCCCGTTTATATTCCTCTCGATATATAAATGGTTGGCCAAATTTCACTGTGATTGGAGATTCTCGC